>JAFRZQ010000255.1 GCA_017442465.1 Anaerotignum sp.
GATGAAGTTATCATGCTGACCGATTACGTAAGGGTTGTTTGTGTAGTCAACGGGGTGCAGTTCGAAAGCAGGGTTATCATCCATGAAATCATACATTTTCTTGGAGCCCATAGCCAGTGTTGCGATTGTTTTACCAACGTGGATGGGTTTTTTCATGTTTGTAACAGCACCACATTCGATCAGGTCTACCATGGAGTCTGTGAACATTTCTGTGTGGATACCCAGATCTGTTTTTTCTCTCAGCAGAATGCCTACTGCGTTGGGAACGCCGCCGATACCCAGCTGGATTGTTGCACCGTTAGGTACTTCCGCAGCGATCATGCCGCCGATTTTTTTATCGATGTCTGTCAGTTCTGTTTCGGGCAGAGTGATCAGATCTTCGGAGATTTCGCACAGAGCTGTTACTTCGGAGATGTGGATCAGGTTGTTACCCATTACTCTAGGCATTTTGTCGTTTACTTCCAGCAGGATGATGTCTGCTCTTTCTTTCATCGCGGGAACTTCTGCTGCAGCCATACCAGCTGTGAAATAGCCGTGTTTATCCATAGGGGAAACCTGGCAGTAGAATACGTTCAGTACGGGCATGCAGTTTCTCCAGTAACCGGGAACTGTGCTGTAGTTGTTGGGAACGTATGTATAGATACCCTGCTGAACAACTTTTCTGCCTGCGCCGCCTGTAAACCAGGAAACGTAGTCATATTTGCCTTTCAGTTCGGGATCCATGAATGCGCTGCCTTTTTTGGAAGCCAGGATACCATGGTGCTGAACGCCTGTCAGTTCACCTTTTCTTGCTCTTTCGCCGATCGCATTACAGATCACTGCGGGTTCTTCCAGACCTGTGGGGCAAGCACAGATATCGCCGGATTTTACATGCATTGCAACACCCTCAGGCGTTGTCAGTTTTGCCTGATACATTTCCTGCCATTTATTCATGTCGTATCTCACCTTTCTTTTCACATTTTTACCATTTTCGTTCTCTCAGCGTATTTATGAATACAAAATACGCATGGTTGATTTTATTTTAGCATAAGAAAAACCCAAAAGTAAAGGATTTCTACAGCTGTATGATAATTTATACAAAAGAAAAAGGACTTCTCAATGAAGTCCTTTTCGATCGCTATATTAAATATTATTTAATATCGATTTTTTCCTGATCTATGTCAGTCTATTGATCAAATCAGGTACTGTTTTACTTCTTCGGGCAGTTCATCAGTTTTTTTGCTGATGATCATAACCATATCCATTTCAGCTTCTTTGGAAGTTTTGTCCAGTTCCTGAATAAAGGATACGAAATCTGCGTCAGAAATTTTGTCCATAATATGGTTCAATCCATCAATGTAAATTGTTTCAATATCGCTGTTCTGAGAAAGGATACCACACACGAAACCTCTGAATACCATAGGATCGTCCATAATGAAACCGGGTGTTTCTACGAAACGTACACTGTAGTGCAGATCGTACATATGGCTGTTGTCATCGTCAACATAGATGATGCTGCCTTTTGCTTCTTTACCAGCAGTATTCGCCATATCGATCATTTTTTTTGTTTTACCTTCACCTTTTTCGCCTGCAAGAATTTTAACCATTGCAATCTCCCCCTTTTATATCTGGATATTTTCTGGTGGTAACCCTTTGAATTTTTCATATTTTTTAACGGGAATATCCAAAGGATAGTTCCTGTTATGATTCTAATTCTACAAAAATCACTGAAATCCTTCTTTTTATTTCAGAAATTTTACTGGTTTTCCACTTTAGGTGATGTAAAGAAATAATACCGCAACTTCCTCGAATCTGTCAAGCCTTATTCAGCATCCTGCAGAATGAGTGCTGCTGCCCCCATGATCCCTGCGTCATTTCCCAGTTCTGCCAGAGCAAACGTTTTATTTCTACTGTGACTGAACACCTTGCTGTTATAGGAAGCTTCGATCTTATTCAGCAGGAACTGTCCTGCTGCACAGACACCGCCGCCGATCACGATCCTTTCCGTGTCCACCAGATAGATAGCATTTGCCAGGGCACTGCCCAGTCGGTCGCATACAAAATCTGTGATCTCATTTGCCAGGGCATCTCCTGCCTTTGCTGCATCCCAGAGGTCCTTGGCAGAAACAGCATCTTTTTCACGCAGAACAGAAGCTGTATTTTTTTCCTTCAAGAATCTTTCCGTCGCTCTTACCATGCCTGTAGCAGATGCATACTGCTCCAGACAGCCTTTTTTGCCGCAGCCACAAACCGCCGTTTCATAAGGGTCGATGGTCATATGACCAATTTCCCCTGCTACGCCGCTTTCTCCCATCAGGATATGCCCATCCGGCACAACGCCGCCGCCAACACCAGTGCCAAGGGTCACCATCAGTATGCTTTTTGCGCCTTTGCCTGCCCCAAAGTACGCTTCCCCCAGGGCTGCCACACGGGCATCATTGCCAATGCAGACGGGAGAGATCCCTATCACCTTTTCTGCGTGTTTTTTCAGTTCCACATCACCCCAGCCGATATTCACACAGCCATGGAGCACGCCATCTGCTGTCACAGGGCCAGGTGCCGCCATGCCAATACCAAGGATATCCGTCTTTTCCAGTTTTCTTTCTGCCATGCAGTTTTCCAGGGATACCTTCACATCTTCCAGCAGACCTGTGGGATCGCTGCCTTTTCTTGTTGGCACTTCCCACCGTGTCACGATCTCACCATTTTCAGAAACAAGACCGATTTTTACTGTTGTGCCGCCAATGTCGATACCAAAACAATATTTCATATTACTCACCCTCATATTTATACACGATTCTGTAAATCTGCTTTTTATATCTTTCGTAGTTTTTTTTATCCACCGCTGCAGGCTTCGTCATAAACCGCAGAGGCAGCATATCCTGCCCCTTTCGCATAGGCGGCTGCAGATAAGGATAGTCATTATAGACCAATCCATGGCGTTCATAAAAGCCCACACGGCGACGTGTCATTTCATCCTCCGGCACTTCCACCTCCAGCACCATCGGTCTGCCCTTTTCCTCCAGCAGCCTGTCCAGAAGTTTCCCGCCATATCC
>JAFRZQ010000256.1 GCA_017442465.1 Anaerotignum sp.
ATCGTTCGATATTTCTTGATATCCAGAACCAGTGTAGGCAGCAGATAGTCATTCCATACCCACATAGTTTCCAGAACACCTACAGAGATCATCGTAGGTTTCAAGAGGGGGAATACTACTTTGAAATATGTCTGCAGAGGGTTGCAGCCGTCGATCATGGCAGCTTCTTCCAGTTCCAGAGGAATGGATTTTACAAAGCCGGAGAACATGAACACGGCCAGACCTGCACCAAAGCCCAGATAGATAAAGCAGATGGTCCAGGGTGTGTTGAAACGCAGACCGAAGATATTCAGGCTGTCCGCTGTCTGGGACAGTGTGAACATTACCATCTGGAAAGGAACTACCATGGAGAATGCACACAGAAGATAGATCAGCTTGGACAGTTTGGAGTTTACTCTTGTAATATACCATGCACACATGGAGCAGCACAGCAGGATCAGGGCTACAGAAGATACAGTGATAAATGCACTGTAGATAAAGCTCTGCAGGAAGCCCTGAGCGCCCAGCGCACTGACATAGTTGGACAGACCAGCAAATGTTTCAGCGGTAGGCACATCGAATGTTGTTGCAGTTGTGATGGCTGTTTCCTTTTTCAGGGAGTTCAGCACTACCATCACGATGGGATACATGTACAGCACGCAGATGATAGAGAAGAAAACGGTACCAATGGTGCTCCACATGGATTTTTTTGCTTTTGTCATTACTGCTGCACCTCCTTAGAACGGGTTGCACGAAGCTGTGTCAAACCGATAATAACAACCAGAATGAAGAATACAACGGCTTTCGCCTGACCAATACCCTTCCATGCAGCACCCGCACGGGCGTAGAAGGTGTAATAAATATTCAGCGCCATCATTTCTGTCGTATGGGCAGGATCACCTGCTGTCAGGGACAGGTTCTGGTCGAACAGTTTGAATGCGTTCGTAATTGTCAGGAACAGACAGATGGTAATGGAAGGCATAACCATAGGCAGTTTTACTTTCCAAAGTGTCTGCCAGCTGCTTGCACCGTCAATGGAAGCAGCTTCCATCAGATCAGGAGGTACATTCTGCAGGCCTGCAACATAGATGATCATCATATAACCGATCTGCTGCCAGCAAAGCAGAATGATCAGACCCCAGTAACCAGCCTGTGTATTCAGTGCCAGCAGGGGTTCGCCCAGTTTCATCAGAACAGCGTTGAACAGTGTCTGCCAGATGTAACCCAGAACGATACCGCCGATCAGGTTTGGCATAAAGAATACTGTTCTGAAAATATTTGTGCCCTTCAGTTCTTTTGTCAGTGCCAGCGCAATGGCAAAGGCTGTCACGTTAATGATCAGCGTTGCCACGATAACGAAAGCAACTGTGAACCAGAAGGAATCGATAAAGGATGTATCTGTCAGGGCTCTCACATAGTTATCTACGCCCACAAACTTTGCGTTATCTACCGTTGTAAACTGGCAGAAAGACAGATACAGACCATGGATGAAGGGCCAGATAAACCCTACACAGAAGGCAGCCAGTGTTGGTGCCACGAATATAGGAAACCACCTTTTCAATGCTTTTTCCACGGTAGTTCATCTCACTTTCTTTTCGAATTTCCAGGAAATGTGAATCATTATAAAAATGGGGGAGCTTGGATGCTCCCCCATCTGTTCATCTTTTGTAAGAATATTGTATCAAGCAAGCATGATTAGCTGTTAGCCAGCTGATATTCTGTTGCCCAACCGTCAACGAATGCGGAAACAACTGCTGCCCAGTTGTCATCTGTCTGGTCAGCTGCATATGCTGTCAGAGCGGAACCAACGCCATTTTTCCATTCTTCGGAAGGCATTGTTGTGAAGTTCCAGGATACGGGCAGTTTGCCAGCTGCTGTCATTTCAGCATCCTGTGCTACGAATACGTTAGCAGATTCTTTTGCAGCTTTGAAAGGAATTACAAAGCCCATGCCTGTTGCGCCGGAGGGCATTGCGCCTTCGCCGCCGCACATTGCTGTTGTACCAACTTCACTTGTTACACACCAGTTCATGAAGTCCAGTGTAGCCTGGATATCAGCTTCAGATGCTGTTGCGTTTACACACCAGTAGTTTTCTGTACCTGTGCACAGACCCTGATTTGCTTCATCGCCAGCGCCAACATAGATGGGGATCATAGCCAGATCTGCATCTGTGAATTTGCCTTCGCCAACCAGGTTGCCATATTCCCAAGAACCGTTCTGGAAGAATACAGCTTCGCCTGCCAGGAATTCATTTCTGGAGTCATCGCCTGTTTTAGCAGACAGTTCTGCAGGAGCGCATGTGCTGTTGTTGATGTACAGATCCCACATAGCTCTGTAGTTGTCCAAGTAGTCGCCTTTGATAGCGTCTGTAGCATTGATGCCGTCTGCCTGATATTCGAAGTAGATAGGCAGGTTAGCCAGGTGTGTTTTGAATCTCCAGTCGGAAGAGCCGTCCATACCTGCGGAAGAGAATGCTGCGAAGCCCAGTTCAGCCTGACGAGCTGTGATGTCTTCAGCAACTGCTTTCAGATCAGCAAAGGATGCGATATCTTCTACTGCATAGCCAGCCTGTGCCAGCAGAGTTTTGTTAACGATGATACCATAGGATTCGATTACATAACCGATACCTGCTACAGCTTCTTCTGCTTTCAGAGCAAAAGCATCGCTTGTCAGCTGACCGTATACTTCGGAGCCAGACAGGTCATAGCAGTAGTCGATCCAGTTTTTCAGACCAACGGGACCATTTACCTGGAACAGAGTGGGTGCTTCGGATTTACCCATTTCTGCCATCAGTGTTGTTTCATATTCACCAGAAGCTGCTGTTACAACTGTTACAGGCACGCCTGTTTCTTCAGTGTAAGCTGCTGCCAGTTCCTGCCACTGTGCATCCTGTTCGGGTTTGAAGTTCAGGTAGTACACAGATGCTGTGTCGTCGCTGGAAGTGTCGGAGCCGCCGCATGCAGCCAGGCCTGCGCACATAACCAGAGACATCATGAGTGCGATTAATCTTTTCATGTCACATCTCCCTTTCATTCTTTTTTTGTTTTTTTTCTATTTTCATATCCTTTCGCTTCGGATATAAAAATCATACATTTTCCAGAACTGTTCCGCCTTCTCTAAGGGAAGTCCTCAGTTCCACATGGCGGTTGCCCGCCTTTTTTTCCACCATATCAGCCAGAATATTTACCGCCTGTCTACCCATTTCATCTGCCGGCTGCACCAATGTTGTCAGCGTCGGCACCGTATAAGCAGACATCTGGATACCATCGATGGCAATGACGGAACAATCCTTGGGCACGTTCCAACCCTCATCGGCTAAAGCCTTCATGGCTGCTACCGCCATGGAATCAGCAATAACGAAAGCCGCTGTAAAGTCATCTCTGCGCCAGATCAGCCGACGCATGGCTTCATAGGCGGATTCCATATCGAATTTTTCTGTTTCTTCTACCAGTTCTTCATCATAGGGAATACCATAATCAGACAAAGCCTGCTGATAGCCCCTGTAACGCAGTTCACTGATAGAATGGTCATTCTTGGAATCCAGAAGCAAAGCGATTTTTCTGTGTCCCCGTTTGAGAAGCAGTTCCACCGCCCGATAGGCTTCTTTCTGGTCATTAATGGTAACAGAAGAATATGTACCTTCCTGCAGCCCGCCAAAGCTGTTGGAATATGTACAGCAAACATAGGGTACCTTCAAAACTGCGATCTGTTCCTCTGAATAACCGAAACAGCCGCCCAGAAGGATAAGCCCCTTCAATTTTTTGGACTGTACCAGACTGGCACCGGCAGCGATCTCA
>JAFRZQ010000257.1 GCA_017442465.1 Anaerotignum sp.
CCAATATTGATGGGGGAGAAGGTGGTTTCGAAATAATCACTTTCTCCGGAATCCATGTTGCCGATATAATTGCTCTTATTCTGGCAGTCCACATCACCCTCCACTTTGATCATCAGATTACTGAGGGCAACTTTACCTGTATTATAATAACTGAAAGCCACCGTAACAGGCTGATACTGCTCTACCATTTCCGGCACAGAAAAATCATCGATCTGCAGTTCTGTTACCTGTTTCACATTGATACCCAGAAGCTCTGTTGCCGTATATTCCTGACCTTTCCCATCCTCATATTCAAAATTCACAGTCAGGGTGTATGTCTTAGGCTGCGCTTCCGGAACCACATACAGGCGCAGTGCCTTCTCCACGGTTCCCTTAGGAGGGATAGAATCGAAATAGAAGGTATTACTGCTGTTTACAGGCGTAAAAATGTTACCGGATTTTTCGCTGCTGGAGGAAGTTTCTTCTGCCAGTGTCAGGAACATTTTAATATTGCTGACTGTTTTTTCCTTATGGGTATTCAGTAAAGTCAGATTCAGATCAAATTCTTCTCCGGCCATAACGATCAAAGGATCGCTGACATAATTACTTACGATGATTTTCGGTTTGCTGCTGTTTTCCTCGCTGTCTGCATTATGTACATTTACCCCTGCAAACTGACGGAAGGTCGTCGTTGCTGTACCGCCGGAAGTATATTCCACCGCAAATTCAATGGCATAGTTCTGACTTTCCGAAGCAGCTGTCCCTGCAAAGGTAAAGGACTGATGACTGCTTGCACCGGGTGCCAGTTCATTCACCGTTTTCACGCTGGAAGACTTGGGCACTACCGCAGAAGCATCCACAGGATTTGCTGTGATCACAATATTTTTCGCTGCTACCGCACCTTTATTATGCAGATCAAAGGAAACCGTAAAATTCTGATTCACACCATAAGTTCCTTTAGGTTCAGACATATTTCTGATCTCCAAATCTGCCTTTCTCCCTGCAACACCGCCAACATTGATATAATACTGCTGTGTTTTTTCATACTCTTTTCCGTAGACATCCTCGTATTTCAATTTAATGGCTACCGGATAATTTCCTGCCGACATATCTGCACCAGCTACCAGAGGAAATTTGAACTGCATCTGTTCCCCTATCGCCAGTTTTCCCAGCATCTTGCTGTTAAAACCGCTCGTCAGACTGATTCCTTCTGTAGTCAGGTTATCCAGAGAAATTTCCACCTGATACATATCCTGCGCGCCTTTATTTATCAAAACACCACTAAAATCAGCGCTGCTGCCCGGATTCATCGTTTCAGGAGAAAGCTTCATTTCTGTCAGCGAAAAGGCCGGCTCCTGGTTAAATCCCTTCACCCGCAGATAGATGGTCGTGGAGCCGCTATAAGATGTCCCGCCAAAGTTGCTGTAGCGATATTCGATGGGAACCTCATACGTTGGCTCCTCTACATTCCCGTCTACAGTTACTTCCATGGAAATCGTGTCATATTTATCAGGTCTCAAATCACCGACATCACCGCTGCCGTGCATCTTGATGCGAATCGGTGACAATGCAGAGGGTACTCTGGGTTCCAGATACAGCCCTACTGCTGTTCCCATCCCCTTATTTTTTATCTGCAAATCCAGTTTTGTTGTTTTTCCGGCTTCTACATCAAAAATACCATCGCCGCTGATAATGATATTGGCATCTCCTCTTTCAGTATCCGCCAATGCCACTGCACTCTGCCCCATTACCAGAATTATCGCCAAACTGAAAGCCATGATTTTTTGAAACCATTTTTTAGCCATTAAAATACACCTCTTTTGCCTTTTCTATCTTTTCTATTTTTTCTATTTTTCCATCCTGCAATACTACAACACGATCCGCATATTCCGCCAGCTCCAAATCATGGGTAACGATCACCAGTGTCTGATTATACTTTTTTGCCAGTCCGGTGATCAGATCCATCATCTCATACGTTGTTTTTGTATCCAAATTACCCGTTGGTTCATCGGCAAACACCACCGGCGGCTGATTGACAAAGGCTCTGGCAATGCTGACTCTCTGCTGCTGGCCGCCGCTCATTTCAAAGGGCTTATGCTTGGCTCTCTCCTCCAACCCGACAGCTTTCAGCATTTCCATAGCCCTCTCTTCCCTTTCTTTCTTCGGCATCCCCTTGAATATCAGGGGCAATGTCACGTTTTCCAAAGCCGTCAGTGTCGGCAAAAGGTTATAGGACTGAAAAACAAAGCCCACATATTGTCTGCGAAAATCAGCCAGCTGATCTTCATCCATCCGTTCGATATGTTTTTTATGGAAAATGATCTTACCTTCCGTTGGTTTTTCCAGTCCTGCGATCAGGTTCAGCAGGGTCGATTTGCCGGAGCCGGATTTTCCCAGAAGACAGCAGACCTCTCCCTGATAAATATTCATGGAAATACCATCTATAGCATGGATCTGTTCACTGCCCATCTGATATATCTTTTTCACATCCCGAATACGAATGATGCTTTCTCTCAATCGCCACACCTCCTTTTGGATGTGCATATTTCCTATCAATTTAATGGAATTTTAATCCAATTTCATAGTACCACAGAGTTGTTACAAAATATAGAAAAAAATACTTACGAAATTCTTAAGGTTTTCCAACAAAAAAAGCTCTCTCCATTTTTCAATGGAAAGAGCCTTTTTTTATTCATTTATTTTGAATTTTGCCAGTCTGTTTGCAGATTCTTCATCCACGTAAACCTCCAGCAGAACACCTTCTGCCGTATGTTCCTCTTTGATGATCTCGCATCTGCCATGTACCCAGCCAATGAGGCTGCCTTCTGTATAAGGCACAAGGGCTGTCAGGGACTTACGGAAACTCTGCAGCAGTTTTTCAATGCGTTCCAGAAGCGTATCCATACCGTCACCCTTCCACGCAGAAACCTGCACGATATCCCTTGCCATGGTATCCATAGGCAGAGGCAGTTCCACATCGTTATCCATTTTATTGAACACGGTGATAACAGGTGTATTTTCGCATCCCAGAGATTTCAGTGTTTCATAAACCACTTTCATATGCTCTGCCCTGTTGGGATTGGAAGCATCTACCACATGGAGCAGGATATCTGCATACTGCAGTTCTTCCAGCGTCGCTCTGAAGGCCTGCACCAGATGATGAGGCAATTTCTGAATGAAACCTACGGTGTCTGTCAGGAAAATTTCAGAACCATTGGGCAGTTCTACCTTTCTGGTTGTGGTATCCAGTGTAGCAAACAGCTTATTTTCCGCCAATACTCCTGCATCAGACAGATAATTCAGGATCGTAGATTTCCCTGCGTTGGTATATCCCACCAGAGAAATGACAGGCGTGCCCTTTTTGCTTCTCTGGTTACGCAGCAGTTCGCGGTGTGTACGGATATCCTGTGCCTCTCTGTTCAGTTCAGCGATTCTTTCCTTGATATATCGTCTGTCTGTTTCCAGTTTTGTTTCCCCGGGACCTCTGGTACCGATACCACCGCCCAGACGGGACATGGACGCACCAATACCTACCAGGCGGGACAGTCTGTATTTCAGCTGTGCCAGTTCCACCTGAATTTTCCCTTCGCCGGATAGCGCTCTCGCCGCAAAAATATCCAGAATGACCATGGTTCTGTCCATGACCTTTGTGCCCAGCATCTGTTCCAGATTCTTCATTTGGGCAGGAGACAGTTCATCGTCGCAGACAATACCTGTTGCATCATAGGCTGCCAGCATAGCTTTCAGTTCCTCAATTTTACCCGTTCCCAGGTAATGACCGGGATGGATGCGTTCACGCTTCTGAATGGAACGGGCTACTGCCGTTGCCCCGGCTGTTTTGATCAGTTCTTCCAGTTCATCCAGACAGGCTTCTGTTTCCATGGCGGAACGGCTGTGTCTGTCGTCCATTTCCACCGCTACCAGAATGACTCTTTCCTCCAGCTGATTCAGTTCATGTATTTCCTTTGCCATATATCATACCTCCTGCAGCCATACACCGTCGAAAGAGAATGCCGCAGGACCGGTCATATATACATGATTGTCCTCTTCTCTCCATTCGATAGTCAATGTGCCGCCGATCAATTCCACTTCCACTTTTCTGCCTGTTCTGCCGTTCAGGATGCAGGCAACCACAGATGCACTGGCACCTGTGCCGCAGGCCCATGTTTCCCCGCTGCCACGCTCCCAGACACGCATTTTGATATGGCTTTCATCCACCACTTCCACAAATTCGATATTCGCCTTTTTCGGGAAGATAGGATGCACTTCTGCCACACTGCCGTATTTTTCCACAGGAAAATATTTCACACCCTCTACAAAGGTCACCCCATGGGGATTGCCCATAGAAACACAGGTAAAAGAATAGTCTGTATCCAGAATGTGTACATTTTTACCGATCACAGGACTCTTTTCGCTTTCCACAGGGATTTCCGCCGCTTCCAGAATGGGTTCCCCCATATCCACCGTGACCGTTTCCACAATGCCATCCACGATATTCAGATCCAGATATTTCATGCCGCCTGCCGTTTCCAGTGCGATCAGCTTCTTATCCGTCAGACCTCTTTCATAAACGTACTTGCCGATGCAGCGCACCGCATTGCCGCACATTTCCCCTTCGGAGCCATCCAGGTTGAACATTCTCATACGAAAATCCCCCTTTTCAGAGGGCATGATGAGAACCAGCCCATCGGAACCAACGCCAAAATGGCGTTCGCTCATGGCAATGGCCAGTTTTTCCGGATGTTCCACAGTTTCTTCAAAACAATTTATGTAAATATAGTCGTTGCCGCAGCCATGCATTTTTGTAAAGCGCATCGTCCACCACTCCTATCTATGTATCTGCGGGCAATCTGCCCGCTTTTTTATTTCTTCGCCATACGCAGCTGTTCTTCCTGCCCAACTGCATGGTACATAGTCAGACACCATACACCTGCCAGGCCTACCAGTGCAAAAATCACTCTTGCCACCCAGAACAGGCTGCCGTTAAACAGCGTTGTCACCAGATCGAAATTGAAAAAGCCGATCAGGCCCCAGTTCAGGGCACCTACGATAACCAGTGTCAGTGCCAGGATATTTGTCCATTTCATAAGGGTTCCTCCTTTTCAGATAGATACGTTTTTAGTATCTCTAAGGAGGCATCTATTTATACAAAAGCCTTTTTCACCAGTGCTCCAAAATCATTGCCCTTCAGGTTACCTACAGCAGAATAGCTCAGTTTTTCAAAGTTCAGCACCATTCTGGCTGCTTCCAGCACGTCTTCCGGTGTCACCGCTTCGATCTTCTGAATGACTTCTTCCGGCTCCTGCACACGCCCCCGCAGCATCAGAGACGCCCCCGCAGAATTCATACGGTTCAGTGTGCTTTCTGTGCCAATGATAAAATTGGAGATCATCTGCTCTTTTGTCACTTCGATCAGGTTCTCAGGGAAGGCTTCCGCCTTCACTTCCCGAATTTCCTCCGCGATCAGTTCAAATACCTTTTCTGCCTGTCCGGGATTCATGCTGGCACAGATCACGAATATACCGCTGTCCGCAAAGGCCGTGGTATAACTGTAAATAGAGTATGTCAGACCATGTTCTTCTCTGATTTTCTGGAACAGACGGGAACTCATGCCGCCGCCAAAGAGCGTATTGAATATCGCCATGGCATATTTCATGGGATGTTCCCGTTCAAAGGCAGGAAAAGCGATGCAGGTATGCACCTGCTCCACATCTTTTTCCTTTTCCACATAAGAAATATGATAGCCTCCCATTGTGTTATAAGGCGTAAACGGTACTTCTCTCTTCCACTGACCGAGCTTCGCATTCAGTTTGGAAACCATTTCTTCCAGTTCAAAATTACCCGCTGCAGAAAGAACGATATTATCGGGATGGTAATTCTTTTCGTAATAGGAACGGATAAATGCCGCATCGAAAGAACCGATGGTTTCCTCTGTACCCAAAATGGGCATCCCCAGAGAGCTTTCCCGCCAGATAGCATCCTGCAGGGCATCATGTACCAGTTCCTCCGGTGCATCGTCATACATATAAATTTCTTCTGTAATGACATTCCGCTCCTTCTGCACATCCTCCTCTGCGATCAGCGGGTTCAGGAGCATATCGCTCATCACATCCAGTGCCCGATCCAAATGCTTATCCAAGACACGGGTATGATAGCAGGTATATTCTTTTGTCGTGTAGGCATTGATCTGCCCGCCCAGAGCATCCATTTCCTCTGCGATCTGTCTTGCTGTGCGGTTTTCTGTTCCTTTGAACATCATATGCTCAATATAATGGGATACACCATTTTCATGGGGCAGTTCATTTCTGGAACCATTTTTTACCCAGATGCCAAAAGAAATGCTCCGCACATAAGGGATCGGTTCCAGCGCCACTTTGATGCCGTTGTCCAGTGTTCTGATGGTGACCATATCATCTCTCCTAAATCAGATTTCTGTTTCTATCATTGGATAAATCCAATTTTTTATTCTTCATAAATGAATGAAGGCAGGTGCCTTCGCAGGCTCTCACCTGCAAACAGCCCCTGCCTGCTTTTCAAAAATTATTCTTCTGTTTTTTCTTCAGATGCAACTGCATCCTTCATGGACAGGTTCAGTCTGCCCTGTTTATCGATTTCTGTCAGTTTTACAGTTACTTTGTCGCCAACTGCCAGAACATCTTCTACTTTCGCAACACGTTTGTTGGAAATTTTAGAGATGTGAACCAGACCTTCTTTGCCGGGTGCGATTTCAACGAATGCACCAAATGCCATCAGTCTTGTTACTGTACCCTGATAGATCGTGCCGGGTTCGGGATCACAAACGATGGCATTGATCATATCTTTCGCTCTCTGGATACCAGCGGGATCGATACCCTTGATGTAGATTGTACCATCATCTTCTGTATCGATTTCACAGCCGGATTCTTCCACGATCTTCTTGATAACCTTACCTCTTGCACCGATCACTTCAGCGATCTTTTCCACATCGATCTGCATCTGAGCGATCTTAGGTGCATAAGGAGACAGTTCTTTTCTGGGTTCAGCAATTGCTTTCAGCATTACTTCGTTCAGAATGTAGTCTCTTGCTCTGCCTGTCTGTGCAAAAGCCTGTTCGATCATTTCGAATGTCAGACCTTTGATCTTCATATCCATCTGGATCGCTGTAATACCTTCGGAAGTACCAGCCACCTTGAAGTCCATGTCGCCGAAGAAGTCTTCCACGCCCTGGATATCTGTGATTTCAATAAAGTCATCATCGCTGTCGCCTGTTACCAGACCAACGGAGATACCTGCAACGGGACGTTTGATGGGTACACCTGCAGCCATCAGGGACAGTGTGGAGCCGCAGATGGAAGCCTGAGATGTGGAACCGTTGGAGGACAGGATATCGGAAACCAGACGGATGGAGTAAGGGAATTCTTCTTCGCTGGGGATTACGGGCAGCAGAGCTCTTTCGCCCAGTGCGCCGTGACCGATTTCACGTCTGCCGGGGCCTCTGGAAGTTTTTGCTTCACCTACAGAGTAGCCGGGGAAGTTATAGTGGTGGATGTATCTCTTGCCTGTTTCGTTGGCATCCAGGCCATCCAGTCTCTGGCCTTCAGAGATCGCACCCAGTGTTGTTACTGTCAGAGCCTGTGTCTGACCTCTGCTGAACAGTGCGGAACC
>JAFRZQ010000258.1 GCA_017442465.1 Anaerotignum sp.
AAGCTGTCAGCGATTTCTTCCAGCTTCTGCAATCTCTTGATATAGGATTCCAGAGTTTCTCTTCTTGCACCGGGTCTTGCAGCAGAGATTGCGTCTGCCGCCTGTACCAGTACAGCAATGATGCTCTGAGGTTCCACGTCACCATGGTGTGCTTCCACAGCATTGATGACTGTAGCATTTTCCTTGTAACGTTTCAAGAGGCCTACGCCGATAGAAACATGGGAACCTTCCATTTCATGGTCAACACTCTTACCGATATCGTGGAGCAGACCGGCACGTTTTGCCAGTGTTACGTCCACGCCCAGTTCTGCGGCCATCAGACCTGCCAGATGCGCAACTTCCATGGAGTGTTTCAGTACATTCTGACCATAGCTTGTGCGGTATTTCAGTTTACCCAACAGCTTGATCAGTTCGGGATGCAGACCATTGACACCAGTATCGAATGTTGCTGCTTCGCCTTCTTCTCTGATGGTTGTTTCCACTTCTTTTCTGGCCTTTTCCACCATTTCCTCAATACGGGAAGGATGAACACGGCCGTCTACGATCAGTTTTTCCAGAGCCAGTCTTGCGATCTCTCTTCTGATAGGATCGAAACCGGACAGGATCACTGCTTCGGGTGTATCATCGATGATCAGATCGATGCCAGTCAGTGTTTCCAGAGCACGGATGTTTCTGCCTTCACGGCCGATGATACGACCTTTCATTTCGTCATTAGGCAACTGAACAACGGATACTGTTGTTTCCGCCACATGATCCACGGCGCAGCGCTGGATCGCATTTGCTACGATCTCTCTGGAGCGTTTGTCCGCTTCCATTTTCGCCTTGCTTTCCGCTTCTTTGATCAGCAGAGTTGCTTCGTGTTTTACATCGTTTTCTACCATAGCGAGGATATGATTCTTCGCTTCTTCAGTAGTCAGACCGGAGATACGTTCCAGTTCCTGTAACTGTCTTTCTCTCAGTGCCTTTGCTTCTTCTTTCTGTCTGTCCAGTTCTTCCAATTTCTTGGTCATATGCTCTTCTTTCTTTTCGAGAGCTTCCACTTTTTTGTCTAAAGTTTCTTCTTTCTGGAACAGACGTCTTTCATTTTTCTGAAGTTCGTTTCTTCTTTCGCGAACTTCTCTTTCCAGTTCATTTTTTGTCCTGATACTGTCTTCTTTTGCTTCCAGAAGGATCTCCTTCTTTCTTGCCTCCGCTTCCTTCGCAGCATCGTCAACGATCTTGCGGGCTCTTTCTTCCGCTACGCCAACTTTACCTTCCGCGATTTTCTTACGGTATACAATGCCGACAACGATGCCGACCAACAAACATGCAACAGCCAGGATAATGCTTATCAGATCCATGAAAAACACCTCCTAATTATTTAGTTTTCAAAGTTCATATTCATTTCTTCATATAACCTGTAAGTAATGGTGAAAATACACCTCTAATATTTTATTACTTTTTCATATGCGTGTCAAGAAATGATTCATCCGCGGATAGGATACATCTAGACATAATAAACAAAGAAAATGCCCGAAATATCAACATTTCTGGCATTTTCAATATCTTTACATAAAATTCAGATTATTGTATAAAATCATGTACTATTTCTGTTTTTCCTTTCCGATCTCATACTGGCCAAAAGACATATCCGCTTTTTCCAGAACGATAATGCCGTTATAATCCGCCTCCAGATGCTTCACATATGCCCCCTCCTGCCCTGCAAAGGCAGAAAGCAGTCTGGGGTCTGCCTTTACTGTCAGTTTATTATAAATGGTATGGGCAAGGATACTTTCTGCCTCCCGGCGCATTTTTGTCACTGTCCATTCGATAGAAGGCAGTCTGCCTGTTCCTTCGCAGGCACGGCATTTGGTCGTCATCTGTCGTTTCAGGGAAGGTCTGGTCTTTTTACGGGTCACTTGCATCAGCCCCAGTTCCGTCATGCCCACTACAACGGTCTTGATGCGGTCTTTTTTCACCACCGCTTCCA
>JAFRZQ010000259.1 GCA_017442465.1 Anaerotignum sp.
ATGATACCGATTACAGAAATCACCAGCATTAGAATACCGATTTTAACGATCAGAGCGGTATTTCCCATACCTACCCCTTTATCGATCAGATACGTCATGATCTTAGGCATGGATAGTTCTGCTGCAACCTCCAGAAGCATCATGAGCGGAGCTAAAATTGCTAGTTTTTTATATGGTTTTAAGTAATTTAGAACCTCTTTCATTTTTACACCTCTCGAACATTCGTATTCCACTAAAAAAAGTCAGGCATCTGTACAGGGATGCCTAACTATTTTAGTTTAACACAATCTATTTTATTGTCAATGTGTTGGAAATTGGTTTTTTTATAATACATATAAAAACATGAAACCAATGTGAAATGCCGTGCCGATCATTACGAAAACATGGAAAATTTCATGGAACCCAAAGCTTTTCAGAATAGCCAGATTTGGTTTTTTCAGCGCATAGATCAAAGCACCGACTGTGTATGCGATACCACCAGCCAAAAGCATACAAAAGCCGCCCCAACCAACAGCCCTCAACAGTGGAACAAATGCTGTAATGGAAAGCCAGCCCATGACAACATAAATCGTTGTGGACAGCCATCTGGGAGCTCCCATCCAGAAGATTTTCATAAAAACACCGGCAATCGCGATGCCCCAGATCGCTGTTAAAAGAATGGTTCCCCATTTTCCAGCCAGTGTATTAAGACATACAGGTGTGTATGTGCCGGCAATCAGAATAAAGATCATCATATGATCGATGCGGCGCAGTAGCGCTGTTTTTTCTACGGAAAGCTTCAGTGTATGATAAATGGTACTTGCTCCGTACAGAAGCATCAGAGAGATCCCAAAAACAGTAAACCCGATCAGTTGCAGTTTTGTTTCGGACTGTTCCAGTAAACAGATAAATACGGGTATAACAGCTAAGAATCCAATAAAATGTGTCAGTGCACTCATTGGATCCTTTGCCTGAAATTTTGTTTTTCTTTCTGCGATCAATTCCATTTTAATCCTTCCTCCATATCATGTAGTTTTAGATACTACCTCTTGCAATATTTGAATCATATCATATTATGCCTCAGGTTTCAAGAGAAAAACATGACAAAATCTTGATACCTGGTTCAAAATACTATATAATAAATAAAAATAATTCTTATGTTTGAAAACTGAGGTGAAATCCTATGAATACATTCAATGAGATGGTAGCAAAAATTGCCGCTCAGGTTCGTTCTTCCAATATTATCGAGGTTGAAGACATTCCGAATATTGACCTGTATATGGATCAGGTAACAACATTTATGGATAAATGTCTGGCCCAGTATAAGCGTTATGATGACGATAAGATCCTGACAAAAACCATGATCAATAACTACACAAAGGCAAAAATTTTCCCTGCCCCTGTGAAAAAGAAATACAGCCGTACCCATCTGATGCTTCTGATCATGATCTACCATCTGAAATCTGTTCTTTCCATTAAGGATATTGGCGTTTTGTTCCAGTCTGCCCTGACGGAACCAAACAAACTAAAACAGGAACGCATGATCGAATCTATTTATAAAGGCTTTGTTTCTCTTCAGAAACAGACTATCATCTATCTTGCTGGTGCAGCAGAAGGTCAGCCTGATGAATCTTTCTATGGCAAAGAATCTATCCTGCTTTATGATGATGATGAAACAAAACGCATCATGATGACGCTGGCTTTGGCGATCCGTGCCAATACAGAAAAACAGCTTGCTGAAAAAGTTCTTGATCTGTACTTATAAAAAACAAAAACCACCGAATACTCGGTGGTTTTTTATTGCTTAAAAAAGTGTAAGCTGATTTGTTTCAGGAATGCCATCCAACACACCATTTTCCTTCAGCATATCGATCAGAGAGCGCCCAAGAGAAGTACGTTCCTTCAGTTCTTCCAAAGTCTTAAATTCGCCCTCTTTTCTGCCTTCAACAATGCTCTGTGCCGCATTGACACCAAGCCCCTGCAGGGAGCTGAAAGGCGGCAGCAAT
>JAFRZQ010000260.1 GCA_017442465.1 Anaerotignum sp.
CTTTGCTTCGCAAAGCCACCTTCGGTGGGTCGGGCATCTTCCCGACTACCTTATAAAAAGGCTTGATCCAAACTTTAATCAAAAAAGAGGTTTTCCATTTGGAAAACCTCTTTTTTAGTTTCGGGTCAAGGGGCTGAGCTCCTTGCAGGGGTGTTGGGGACAGCGTCCCCAAGGTCTTAACCTAAGTCATGAATGAACAGGCCGCTTCTCAGTTTGGGTTCGAACCATGTGGATTTGGGAGGCATGGTCATGCCTTCATCGGCTACATCCATCAGTTCTGCCATGGAAGTAGGGAACATGGAGAACGCCAGCTTCATTTCGCCGCTGTCCACGCGTCTTTCCAGTTCTTCCAGACCGCGGATGCCGCCAACGAAATCGATTCTCTTGTCTGTTCTGGGGTCACCAATAGCCAGTACGGGTTCCAGCAGTTCTTTCTGTAGGATGGATACGTCTAAGCCCAGCACAGGGTCATCGGTGATGATATCTTCCTTCGCTGTCAGCTTGAACCAGTTGCCTTCCAGATACAGGCCGAAGGTGTGCAGTTCTTCAGGGTGATAAGGGCCTTCGCCTTCGTAAGGCACTACGTCGAATTTCTTGCTGATCTCTTCCAGGAAACCAACAGCATCGTAACCGTTCAGATCTTTTACCACACGGTTGTAGTCCATGATATACAGTTCATCTGCTGCAAAGAGTACCGACAGATAATAGTTGAATTCTTCTTCGCCAGTATAGTCAGGGTTTGCTTCTCTGCGCTTCAGAGCAACTTTTACGGCGGAAGCGTTTCTGTGGTGACCGTCAGCAATGTACAGGTTTTTCACGTTCTGGAAGGCCTGTACCAGCAGACCGATCTCCATATCGCTGTCCATGACCCATACGGTATGTCTGATGCCATCTTCGGAAACAAAGTCATACTCGGGTTTCACTGCTGCTGTCCAGCCGTCGATGATGGCTTTGGCATCAGGGCTTTCTCTGTAAGCCAGAAAGATGGGGCCGGTGTTGGCATTCAGGGTATCCACATGGCGGATACGGTCGGCTTCCTTGTCTGCTCTGGTCAGTTCGTGTTTTTTGATGGTGCCGTCGATATATTCATCAACGGAAGTACAGCAAACCAGACCTGTCTGGCTTTTGCCGTTCATGGTCAGGCGGTAGATATACAGGTTAGGCAGTAAGTCCTGACCGATAACGCCATGGCCGATCATGTTTTCCAGGTTTTCCTTTGCTTTCTGATAGACTTCGTCGCTGTAAATATCTGTACCTACGGGCAGGTCTACTTCCGCTTTATCTACATGGAGGAAGGACCAGGGTTTGTCCTTTACCATTTCTCTTGCTTCTTCGCTGTTCATTACATCATAGGGCAGTGCCGCTACAGCCGCAGCATAGTTGGATGCAGGGCGGATGGCCATAAAAGGTCTGATGGTTGCCATAGTGTTTTCCTCCTTTGTTATTCAAAGACGCGTACTTTCAGTACAGTATTGATAGCATACAGGTCTTCGATCATTTCGTTTACATTTTCGGGCAGACTGTCGCATACAACGATATTGTATGCCAGTTCGCCTTTGGAGTTGTTTACCAGTTTATCGATATTCACATGATATTTGGTGAAAACAGCACCCAGCTGACCGATCATGTTCACGATATTCTTATGGGAAATGGCGATACGGGGTTTGCCGTTGTAGGGCACTTCACATCTGGGGAAGTTTACGGAGTTTTTAATGTTGCCGTAAGTCAGATAATCCCGCAGTTCCTGTGCTGCCATGATGGCACAGTTTTCTTCGGATTCGGGAGTGGATGCGCCGATATGGGGTGTTGCAATGATGTTCCAGGGATCGCCCATCAGATCATCGGAAGGGAAGTCTGTCATATAGCGGGCAATGATGCCGTCAGCAATGGCTTTTTTCAGGGCTTCATTGTCCACCAGACCGCCGCGGGCAAAGTTCAGGAGTCTTGCACCAGGTTTTGTCACGGAGAAGAGTTTTTCGTTGAATGTATGTTTTGTCTTATCATTCAGAGGGATGTGCAGGGTGATATAATCCGCCTTTGCCACAACATCC
>JAFRZQ010000261.1 GCA_017442465.1 Anaerotignum sp.
AGATGTGGCAAAAGGCAATATCTTCAGTACGATCGGCCATCTGCTGAGTAATATTTTTACAGTGAAAGGTATCCTGACAGTGATTGGTATTATTGCAGCGATCGTTGTGATCCTGCTGATCGTCAGAATGATTTTGAATCGCAGACGCAGATACAGAGGTGGCTATAGTTTTGGCAGACCATCCAGAAGAAATACAGGTTTGACTATGAACCTAAACGGCAAAAAAAGAAGAACAAAACGCAGAAGAAGATTTTAAGGAAAAGAAAGGAGTCTCCATTTGAGACTCCTTATTTTTATGCTTTTCAGTCTTCTTTTTTCTCTTTTCTGGGAGGGCGGGGACCTTCATACTGATAATAGTCTGTTTTGATACGGCCGTTGAACAGTTTTCTCTTTCTGTCTGCCTTTCTGCCATAGAGAGATTCAAAATATTCCATGGAAGTGATGACATAAGCGGACCAGGTGGTATCTGTTTTCATGGTCGCGCCCAATGCACGATACATATTTTCTACTTCCTTCAGTTCCCCAATACGTTCACCATAGGGAGGGTTGGAGATCAATACACCATATTTCCCGGGCAATGTGACTTCCTGAGAAGGTTTTATCTCGAATGTGATGCAGTCATCCACACCTGCCAGCTCTGCATTGGCTTTTGCCAGTTCAATGGCATCAGGGTCGATGTCGCTGCCATAGATTTCAGGCATTACATCGTAATCGATGGCCTGATATGCTTCTTTTCTTGCCTGTTTCCAGAGATCTTTGCCGATTCTTTCCCATTCTTCAGAAGCGAATTTACGGTTCAGACCGGGGGCAATATTTCTTGCCAGCATAGCCGCTTCAATGGGAATTGTGCCGGAGCCGCAGAAGGGATCCAGAAGGATACGGTCTTTTCTCCAGTAGCTCAGCTGGATCATGGCGGATGCCAGAGATTCCTTCAGAGGGGCATCCATAGCAGAAGCGCGGTAGCCTCTCATATGCAGACCGGAGCCGCTGGTATCGATGGCCAGAGTCACAACATCTTTCAGGATGCTTACCTGAATGGTGTAGGATGCACCTGTTTCATCAAACCAGTCTGTTTTATATTTTTCTTTCAGTTTTTCAACTACGGCTTTTTTTACGATCGCCTGACAGTCGGGAACGCTGAACAGGGTAGATTTTACAGACTTGCCTACGACAGTGAATTTACCGTCTTCGGGGATCCAGTCGCCCCAGGGCAGTTCTTTTGTCTGGTCAAACAGTTCAGTAAAAGTAACCGCCTTAAATGTGCCCATTTTAACCCAGACACGGCCGGCACAGCGCAGCCACAGGTTTGCTTTTACGATATCAGCTTCATCACCTGTAAATTCTACTTTGCCGTCACTTGTTCTGATATTCTGAAAACCAAGGGCCTGACATTCTCTTTTTACGACTGCTTCCAGGCCGAATGTAGTCGTTGCGATCAAATCAATGCTCATGTTTTATCTCCAATCTTATTGTCCATACGATAGATAACTTACTAATTAAATAGTTTACCATTTTTTCAGTAAAAAAGGAAGAACCCCTTGAAGAAAAGCCGAAAAAAAGGTATCATAGAACAGATTAAAAATAATGATAAAGTGAGGAAAACTATGTATAAAGTATTAAAAAAATGCGGCAGAGCAAAACGTGCCGAATTTCATACACCCCATGGGGTCATCCAGACACCTGTATTTATGAACGTTGGTACGGCCGGAGCCATCAAGGGTGCTGTTTCCACAGAAGATCTGGAACAGCTGAAATGTCAGGTGGAACTGTCCAACACGTACCATCTGCACCTGCGTCCCGGTGATAAGCTCATCAAGGAAATGGGCGGTCTGCATAAATTCATTGTCTGGGACAAGCCTATCCTGACAGACTCCGGTGGTTTTCAGGTATTCTCTCTGGGTCTTCTGAGAAAGATCAAGGAAGAGGGCGTATATTTCAGTTCTCATATCGATGGCAGAAAGATTTTTATGGGACCTGAAGAAAGCATGCAGATCCAGTCCAATCTGGGTTCTACCATTGCCATGGCTTTTGATGAATGTATTGGCCTGCCTGCGGAAAGGCCCTATGTTGAAGCATCTGTAGCAAGAACGACCCGCTGGCTGGAACGTTGTCAGAAGGAAATGGCTCGTCTGAACTCACTGGAGGATACCATTAATAAACAGCAGATGCTGTTTGGTATCAATCAGGGTGCAACCTATGCGGATATCCGTATTGAACATGCAAAACGTATTTCTGAAATGAATCTGGATGGTTATGCCATCGGCGGTCTGGCCGTTGGCGAAAGTCATGCGGAAATGTACCAGGTGCTGGAGGATGTTGTACCTTATCTGCCCGAAGATAAGCCCACTTACCTGATGGGTGTAGGTACACCCGAAAATATTCTGGAAGCCGTAGAACGTGGTGTAGACTTTTTTGACTGTGTACTGCCTGCGAGAAACGGCCGTCATGCCCATGTTTATACAAACTTTGGCAAACTGAACCTTCTGAATGCGAAGTTTGAAAAAGACGAAACACCTATTGATGAAACCTGTGGCTGTCCTGCCTGCAGAAGATATACAAAGGCATATATCCGTCACCTGTTCAAAGCAAAGGAAATGCTGGCAATGCGTCTTTGTGTTATGCATAATCTGTATTTCTTTAACAGCCTGATGGAAGAGATCAGACAGGCCATCGAAGAAGACCGTTTCCCCGAATATAAAAAACAGAAACTGGAAGACTTCAAACGTTCCGGAACAAAATAAAATCTGCAATACTTGACGGAATCTTTCAATTTAGATATAATAATTTATTAGTTGAAACATTATCCATTTGAAATAAGTTAGGAGAGAGAAAAAATGGTACCTTTTTTACTTGACACTGTAATTACACCCGGCGGTGAACCTGCAGCACAGGCTGCTCAGACAACACAGAAAACAGGCCTGTTCGGCACATGGATGGCAGATCATCCTGTAATGCTGATCGTTATTTATTGCGTGGTTCTGCTGGTAATCATGTATTTCCTGTCTATCAGACCTACACAGAAAAAAGAACAGAAACTGGCTGAAATGAGAAATGCTATCGTAGTTGGTGACTCCGTTATCACAAACAGCGGTTTCTATGGTAAAGTTGTTGATGAAACATATGATGCATGGATCATTGAATTCGGCATGAACAGAGGTGTTCGTGTGCCTGTTGCCAAAACAGAAGTATTTGGTAAAGCTGAAGTGAACATGTCCATGGAAGCACCCGTTGTGGAAGAAGCACCTAAGAAAAAAGGCCTGTTCTCTAAAAAGGAAGACTGATCCTGAAACAGATTCTGAAACAGATCCCGAAAGGGGTCTGTTTTTTCTTTTTGATAAAGAATAAAACACATGTTTATAAAAAATCAGTCAGTGTCAACAATTTTTTTCAGATAATTTTGAACGAATATTATAAAAAATAGTTTTGCAAGAGGCAGATGGTAAAATAATCCATGGATATAAAATCCATATATTGTACATACTAAACAAAAGGTTTGCATAATTGCTTATATATTGTTGACAAATTTAGATAGATATTGTAAAATATCCATGAATTTAATGCTCATATTGAATAAGGGCATTTGTTCGGCAACGAATATTATTTCAAAATGAAAAGGAGAGAGGAACTATGAAAAAATTATTTTCCTTACTGCTTGCTTCCGTAATGACTGTTGGCCTGCTGGCTGGCTGCGGTGGCGGCTCCGAAGCACCTGCTGATGATGCAGCAACAGGTGATGTTTACAACGTATGTAACCTGGTAAATGGTAACCTGGGTGACAAATCCTTCTTTGACTCTGCAGAAGCAGGTCTGGCTAAACTGGCTGAAGAAGGTAAAATCACATACAAAACAATCGAAATGGGCGCAACAGATGCTGACCAGCCCAAATGGCTGGAAACTCTGTACGAAGTTGCTGGTACAGGCGAATATGATCTGATCATCTGCGGTACTTATCAGATGCCCGAATATCTGAAAGAAGTAGCTGACGAATATCCCGATCAGAAATTCCTGATCTACGATGATACAACACACGTTGGCGAAAACGCAAATGTTGTTAACATGAGCTTCAAACAGAACGACCTGGGCTACATGGTTGGTGTATTTGCTGGCTCCATGACAACATCCGGTCACCCTAACACAAACGAAGATGCAGTTCTGGGCTTCCTGGGCGGCGTTGATAGCCCCGTTATCAATGACTTCCTGTATGGCTACCTGGAAGGTGCAAAATCCGTTAACCCTGATGTAAAAGTTGACACACGTTATGTTACAAACTACTACGATACAGCTTATGGTAAAGAACTGGCTCTGTCCATGATCAATGACAAAAACGCTGATATCGTTTGGGGTGTAGGCGGTGCAGCTGGTAACGGCGGTGCTGAAGCAGCTCAGGAAACAGGCAAAGCTTGGTTCATCGGCGTTGACTCTGACCAGGAATCCACATTTGGTGCTGAACTGGCAGCTGTAACTCTGACATCCGGTCTGAAAAACGTTGGCGACGGTATCTGCTGGTTCTTCGATGAATGGGCAGCTGGCAACGAATACTGGGGCACAGAAGTTAACCTGGGTATCGCTGAAGGCGGCGTTGGTGTTGTAACAGACAAGAACTTCACAACAGTACCTCAGGAAGTTCAGGATGCAGTTCTGGCAGCTCAGGAAGCTATCGTAGCTGGTGAAATCGTAGTTCCTTCTGCACTGGCAGACGGCGGCAACGATGCAGCAATCGCTCTGAGAGACTCCATGCAGCCTTAATCAGATCCGAATAATAATAAGTGAAAATGTAGCTTATTCTTAACAAAGCAAATAGGGGGAGCTGAACAGCTCCCCTTTTTTGAATATAAAAACATTAAGGGGGCCCAATTATGTCAAACAACGAATATGTTGTTCAGATGAAGGGTATCGCAAAAGTCTATCCCAACGGGGTTGCAGCCAATCAGGGCGTTGATTTTAACGTCAAAAAAGGTGAAATCCATGCGTTGATGGGCGAAAACGGTGCCGGTAAATCTACCCTGATGAAGATGCTGTTCGGCATGGAGCAGCCTACAGAAGGGGAAATCATTATCAATGGCGAAAAAGTTAATCTGACTTCTCCTACTGTTGCTATTTCTAAAGGGATCGGTATGGTACATCAGCACTTTATGTTGGTACCTTCTCTGACAGTAGCTGAAAATATTGTTTTGGGTATGGAACCCAAAAAAGGGGCATTTATTGATTACAAAAAAGCTGTTGAAATCACTGAAGAATATGCCAAAAAATATAATCTGCATGTAGATGCAAATGCAAAGGTAATTGATATTCCTGTAGGTATGAAGCAGAAGGTTGAAATTCTGAAAGCACTGGTTCGCGGTGCGAAAATTCTGATTCTGGATGAACCTACAGCTGTACTGACAACGCAGGAAACAGCAGAACTGTTCAAAGAGCTGGTTGCGCTGAAAGAACAAGGCTATACTATTATTTTTATCTCTCATAAACTGAAAGAAATCAAGCAGATCACAGACCGTCTGACAATCATGCGTGCAGGTAAATCCATGGGTATCTACAATACTGCAGATATCACAGAACAGGAAATTTCCCGCCTGATGGTAGGCCGTGATGTTGTTCTGACTGTGGAAAAAGACAAAGCGCAGCCTACAGACGTTGTTCTGAAGGTAAAAGATTTGGAATATACAGACTCCTGGAACAGAAAAATGCTGGACAAACTGTCTTTCTCTGTTCGTAAAGGTGAAATTCTGGGTATTGCCGGCGTAGAAGGCAATGGCCAGAGAGAACTGGTTGAAATGCTGTTCAACCTGAATGTACCTGACGCAGGTTCTGTAACTGTAAATGGCACAAGTGTAATCGCAATGCCTCAGAGTAAGATCCGTGAACTGGGTGTTTCTCTGATTCCTGAAGACCGTATGATCTATGGTATCGCAGCTTCTGCAAGTATCGAAGAAAATATCATGTCCGACCGTTTCTATAAAAAGAAATTCAACAAAGGCATGCTGTTTAATATGGATGCAATGCATGAAGAAAGTGATCAGCTGATCAAAGACTATCTCGTTCTGTGTAAAAACCGTAACCAGGCAGTTGGTATGCTTTCCGGCGGTAACATCCAGAAGGTTGTAGTTGCCCGTGAATTTTCTGCTGAACCCACTTTGATCATTGCGGATCAGCCCACTCGTGGTATCGACGTTGGTGCTACAGAATTTATCCGTAAAAAACTGGTAGAACTGAGCCGCGAAGGTGCAGCTGTTCTTCTGGTTTCTGCAGACCTGAATGAAGTTATGGAACTTTCCGACAGCCTTGTTGTATTCTATAACGGTAAAATTGCAGCATATTTCGAAGATACATCCATGCTGACTGACGAAATCATGGGTGAATATATGCTGGGTCTGAAGAAACAGAGCGACGAAGAAGTAAGGAGGGTATGCCATGAATAACAAACGTATGAGAATGTTTGAAATCATCCGTGGTGCGGCAGCGATCCTCGTAGCGCTTCTTGTTGCATCTATTCTGATTTTCATTTGTTCCGATCAGCCTTTTAATGCATTAAAATATATGCTGGTTGCTCCTATCATTTCCAATGGTGCGATCAGTATGAACTCTATTTTTACAATTATGGCTGCAATGACACCTATTATTTTCACAGGTCTTGCGGTTTGCGTAATGTTCTCCTCCAACCAGTTCAATATGTTTGGGGAAGGTAGCGTTATGCTGGGCGGCTTTATTGCTGCTTTGCTGGGTAT
>JAFRZQ010000262.1 GCA_017442465.1 Anaerotignum sp.
GCATGACCTGGACTTTGAACAGTGGCCTGAACAGCATTGTGTAAAGGTACAGGAACTGATGAAGGAAAAGGATCTGGATGAAAAACTGATCCACGCTGTAGCCAGCCATGGCTATGGTATCTGCTGTGATGTGGAACCTGTCCACGAAATGGAAAAAGTTCTGTTTGCTGTGGACGAACTGACAGGGCTCATTGGTGCAGCTGCGCTGATGCGTCCTTCCAAAAGCGTAAAGGACATGGAAGTAAAATCTGTTAAGAAAAAATTTAAGGATAAAGCTTTTGCGGCAGGCTGTAACCGTGATATCATCAGAACAGGCGCAGAACGCCTTGGCTGGGAACTGGACAAGCTGATGGAATATACACTGAAAGGCATGCAGTCTGATGACAGAAATGCTTAAAAGGAATATATATGATGAAACAGATATATGAACGGCAAACCTTATCGACAGCCGTTATAGATGATTTTTCAGAGCAGTTGTTTTCACTTCTGCTCGAACAGGAATTGGATATTAAAGAAGCTCTGCGCCTGCGGCTGGCAGCGGAAGAAGCACTGCTTTACTGGCTGAAGGAACTGGGAGAATGTCCTTGTTCCATGAAACTGGAATCTCGTTTTGGCAGAAAACAGCTGGTTTTATCTGCAGAAGGAAAGCGTTTGGATCCTGCAGATGCGAAAGAGGATCCGGATCTGGCATTTGGAACGAGAACTATGATGAACATGCTGGGAGTAACCTTTTCCTTCAGTTATCAGAAAGGGATCAACAGCATTACCTATATATTGCCCCGTAAAAAGAAGCTGGGAGACATACAGAGACTTCTTTTTGCGATTCTGGCAGCGCTGGTCAGCGGTTTCTTGCTGAAACGGGCGCCGGAAGAAGTCAGTTCTTTTTTTTCAGAGGTATTGTTGGCGCCGTTGTTTGATACCTATATGGGGGTATTGAGCGCGATGGCAGGTCCGATGATGTTCTTGACGGTACTTCTGGGGATTGTTTCCATTGGGGATACGGCAACCTTGAGTTATATCGGGAAAAAACTGATCGGAATGTTTTTTGCGATACAGTTTTCCCTGATCATCCTTGTGTCAATAGCAGGAACGCTCTTTTTTGGATTACAAGTCAATCTTGGCGGGGATATCAAGGCCCTTTCTCTGCAGATCATCACATTGCTTCTGGATATTATTCCCAGCAATCTGTTCCAGCCGTTTATCGAAGGAAATAGTTTACAGATCGTATTTATTGCGGGGGTCTGCGGCTTT
Organism: Anaerotignum sp.; assembly: GCA_017442465.1. Lineage (GTDB taxonomy): Bacteria > Bacillota > Clostridia > Lachnospirales > Anaerotignaceae > Anaerotignum_A. The sequence continues at coordinate 1,252 of JAFRZQ010000262.1, forward strand.
TGTGTATTGCTGTTGAAAAAACAAATGCACTTTATTACGGAGTTTGCGGAGGATATCAATTGTCTTGTTAATTACATTATGAAATTTATCGGTAGTTTGGCACCGGTGTTTATTTTCATCTGTATTCTGGATATGACTTTGTCTGGTATGCTGAATGAAATATTAAATGCTAAGAATTTTATGGTATTTTTCCTTGTTCTTTATGTGCTTTATCTTGTGGGAATGCTGCTGGTTTTTAGTATGAAGATGCGCCTGACCATCGGACAGGCGTTCAGGAAACTGATGGACTGTTTTGTGTTATCTGTCACAACAGCATCCAGTACTGCATCTTTTGGGGTCGCAATGGATACCTGCAATAGATTGGGCATACAGGCAAAAATTTCTACCTTTGGTCTTCCTTTGGGGATCGTATTGTTTGCCCCTGTTCATGCACTGGGTTTCGCTGCAATGGGGGAATTTATGCTGTACCTGAGTGGTGTTGAACCAACTTTGGCTGCTATGGTTGCGATGGTGATCCTTTCTGTTCTTCTGGCAGTAGCAGCACCTCCTGTTTCCGGCGGTATTCTTGCATGCTTTACGATTCTGTTTGTGCAGCTGGGTATCCCTGCGGAACAGATCGCACTTGCGATTGCCCTGAGTACGATATATGATTATCTGGCAACGGCAGGAAACATGACGGGAATCATTATGCTGTTAGGTATTCTTGCCAAGGACGAGGATCTGATAGATGAGCAGAAACTGCTAAATGATGCTGAAAGGGCTCATGGAGTGAATGGATAAAAAGGAGCGTAAATGATGAGCGAAGAAAAAATGGAACTGAACGAACTGGAAACCATTGATACCGTTGTTTATCTGACAGATGAGGAAGACGGCACAGAGTATGTATTTGAATGTCTGGATACCGTAGAATATGAAGACAACGAGTATGCAGTAATGTTACCTCTGGATGATGCGGATGATGGTTATGTTCTGGTGATGCAGATCGAATATAACGAAGAAGAAGCGGAATTCTGTGTGATCGTGGAAGATGAAGGCATTGTAGATGCAGTTTTCGACCTGTTCAAGGAACAGAATGCAGATCTGTTTGAATTTGATGAATAAGAAATAAAAGCCCTCAAAAGAGGGCTTTTTCTATTACAATTTGATCATATCATCGATCATAGAGCTGATCTTATCACGGCTGATTTTTTCCTTGATCGCTTTTTCCACAAAAGCATCCTTACTGAAGCCGAATTCGGCGATATATTCTTCCAGCAGAGCGTAAGTTTCCTTGTCCAGAGCGACGGAAAGTTTTTTGGTTGTGCTGGCTTCTTTTTTGGTGGTTGTCTTTTTAGTAGTTGTTTTCTTTTCTGCCATAGGAACACTCCTTTCAGAGATATTTTAACATAAAAATCAAAAAAAGAAAAATATGCCGTTATGATTTCTGAAAATCTACACATACTATCTCTGTATCAAATTTGAGGAGGGATTTTCACATGGAAAAATGTAATGAATGTATCAAATGCACAGTAGAACAGTGCAGACACCACCACAACACAAAAAATTATTGCACACTGGATTCCATTCAGGTAGGTACACACGAAATGAACCCTACAAAAGACCAGTGTACAGACTGTATGTCCTTTGCAGTGAAATAAGGATA
>JAFRZQ010000263.1 GCA_017442465.1 Anaerotignum sp.
AAAAGACAGACAGGTAGGTCAGACAGGTAAAACAGTAAGACCCGACCTGTACATGGCTTGCGGTATTTCCGGTGCTATCCAGCACGTAGCAGGTATGGAAAACTCCGAACTGATCATCGCTATCAACAAAAACGAATCCGCACCCATCTTCGAAGTATCCGACCTGGGTATCGTTGGCGACCTGAAAGTTATCCTGCCTAAACTGGCTGAAGCTATCAGAAAATACAAAGCAGCTAAAGCTAACAGCTAATCTTTTCCATCGGAAGAGTATTAACTTAAGCAAAACGAAGAGACCTCGTAAGAGGTCTCTTTTTTATTGCAAATGTAAACATTATTTGAACTTTCAGGGGGATAAATAGACAGGAAAAAAAGAGACATGTTATAATTTTGCTAAATTGGCAGAAAATATGACAAGGAGGCAAGGGAATGGAACTGCAAGAAAGAAAAGAATTTGACCTGAAGGCAATGATGACATCCGAATTTCCTGAGGTGCAGCTGGAACATGCAAAGCCCTTCATGGAGCTGATGATGCAGTATAGATGTGCGCTGATGGAAGTGGAAACAAAACTGAATGTTCTGAATGCAGAATTTACAATGAAGAACAACAGAAATCCCTTTGAATCCATCAAAAGCAGGATCAAGTCCCCGGTGAGTATTCTGGAAAAGATGAAGAGAAAAGGATTTGAACTTTCTGCAGAAAGTATCGAGAAAAATTTGGCAGATATCGCAGGGATCCGGGTGATCTGCTCTTTTCCGGATGATATTTATGCAACAGCAAAGCTGCTGACACAGCAGGATGACATCAGAGTTCTGGAAGTGAAGGATTATATCCAGAATCCGAAGGAAAATGGATATAGAAGTTTGCATCTGATCCTGGAAGTTCCTATTTTCCTTTCGGAGCAGAAAAAGAATATGAAGGTGGAAGTGCAGTTCAGAACCATTGCCATGGATTTCTGGGCCAGCCTGGAACATAAATTAAAATATAAAAAAGACATTGCGAATCCGGAAGAAATTTCCAGAGAACTGCGGAAATGTGCAGAAGCAAGTGCAGCCCTGGATTTGCGTATGCAGGCACTGAGAGATCGAATTGAGGCGGATCGGGCATGAGCGAATGGAAGGATAAAAATGAAGAAAACAGGGTATTGCAGAAAGGAAAACAGAAAGCCCTGAAACTTATCTTTGGACGAACGATGGTCATTGCGGTGCTGTTTTTGATACAGCTGGCAATGATCGTGTCTGCGGTGAAATATTTTAGCAGATATATTCCTGTTTTCTTCGGGGGTTATGTATTGTTTGGGCTGGTGATCGTATTGATCATCATCAACAAAGAAGGAAGCCCGGAAGTGAAACTATCCTGGAGTATCATTACGATGATGCTGCCGGTGGTTGGCGGGCTGCTGTATTTGTTCGTGGAGATGCAGCCAGGATATCGTTTGCTGCAAAGGAAGCTGGATACGATTTATAAAAGAACTGAGGATTATGTGCAGCAGGATGCAGAAGTGCTGGAGGCACTGGAAAAAGCGGACAGAAACACGGCTGGGCTGGCATCCTATGTGCACAGGCATGGAAACTTTCCGGTGTATCGGAATACGAGAGTAAAATATTTCCCTTTGGGGGAAGATAAATTTGCCGTAATGCTGGAAGAACTGGAAAAGGCGGAAAAATTTATTTTTATGGAGTATTTTATTCTGAAAGAAGGGTATATGTGGGAAAGGATCCTTGAAATTCTGGAAAAAAAGGCCGCGAAAGGTGTTGAGGTGCGTGTGATGTATGATGGCACCTGTGCACTGGTGGATCTGCCCTATGAATATCCGGAAGAATTGATGAAAAGAGGGATCCAATGCAAGATGTATGCGCCGATCCAACCGATCTTATCGACCCATTATAATAATCGTGACCACAGGAAAATACTGGTCATTGACGGGAGAGTAGGATTTACCGGCGGGATCAATATTGGGGATGAATACATCAACCGTGTGGAAAGGTATGGTCATTGGAAGGATACAGCCGTGATGCTGGAAGGCGATGCAGTACAGGGACTGACGATGATGTTCCTGCAGATGTGGAATGTTTCCGAGAAGATCGTGGAATATGGAAAATATCTGGAGATGGAAAAAAAGGACCAGCAGGCGACAGGATTTGTGATGCCTTATGGGGATAGCCCTTTCGATGCTGAGCTGATCGGTGAAATGGTCTATATGGATATTCTGAACAGGGCCAAAAAGTATGTGCATATCATGACGCCATATTTGATCATTGATCAGAGGATGATGACGGCATTATGTTTTGCGGCAAAAAGGGGAATTGATGTGAAGCTGATACTGCCCCATATGCCGGACAAAAAGTTTGCTTTCGCACTGGCGAAGAACCACTATAGGGAATTGCTGACGGCCGGAGTGAAGATCTATGAGTATACGCCGGGGTTTGTGCATGCAAAGGTGTTTACCAGTGATGATGAAAAGGCGGTAGTTGGGACTATTAATCTGGATTACAGAAGTCTGCATCTGCATTTTGAATGTGCTGCGTTTCTGTATCAAGTGGATGAAATTGAAAATATTGAAAGAGATTTTCAGGAGACGCTGGAAAAGTGCCAGGAAATCACTTTAGAGAATATGAAGAAGGGAACGGCACTTCTGAGATTGGAAGGCTGGTTTTTGAAGGTATTGGCACCACTCATGTGACGAAAAGCGGAAAAAGATATTATGAGATAAGAAGGGCACCGATGATTGTTTACAAGCATTGGTGTCTTTTTTATTTCGAAAAAAGTTGCGGAGCAACGACATGAGTAAGACGCTTGCCTTACGAATCGTCTTTCGATAAGGGATTTTATCGCTTTTGCATGAGTGCTTTTTTATTTGCAGAAAAAGACGAAAGTTGCTGATGAAAAAAAAGAGTGAGAGACAGCGTTCGACAGGATGTGCGGGAGAGATATGGTATCTTTGTAGACACAGGACGAAAGAACACGCACAAAAGGAGGACGCGAGATGGAATATTATTTTGACAGCGACAGCAATTTATATGATAAGACAGAAAAGGATCTTCATACACCCGGACGGGTCAAACAGATGGGAAGCATCGAAAACAGCATGAAGATCTTTATGGAGGATTATGTTTATACATACCTTTACCAATACGGCAGAAGCGGCGGAGGAAGAGAAAAGCTGGCAGCACTGATCGGGCGGCATGCAGTGATAAATGGGCAGGAGACCGTAGTAATCTCTGGTGCGATCCAGGGAAAGGGGACGGTGCAGGAAAATGGTGTGGAAAGATTCAGCGAAGAAACATGGGAATATCTGGGCGGGCAGATGGAGAGGTACTTCAAGGGAATGTCCATTGTGGGCTGGGTACACTGTCAGCCGGGATTTGGTGCATTCCTGATGGCAAAGGATGAAAATTTCCACCGGGAATACTTTAAGGAAAAATGGCAGGTACTGTTTGTATTGGATACGGTGGACAAGCTGGATACGTTTTATATTTATAACGAGGAAAAGACGGGGTTGCGGCAGGCAAAAGGGTACTTTATCTATTATGATAAGAATCGGGAAATGCAGGAATACATGCTGGAAAACAGCATGGTAAGGCCGAAGGAAGAACAGGTTCTGGAGGAGAGAGAAAAGGCAGCAGCCATGACGGAAGATCGGAGGGAAAGAAGAAAACCGACACAGGAAGAACGGCTGGATGCAGCGCAGGACATTCGAAGAGTGCTAAAAAAGAGAGAAGCTGTGGCAAAACAGGCGAAGAAAGAACATGATCGATTGCTGGTGATGGTCAGCTGTGTGCTTTGTGTGGTTTGCGTGAGTCTGGGAGCTGCGATGCTGCAAAGTTTGGACAGGCTGCGGACGGTAGAGACGGAGCTGATGACCATGCAGACTTCTTACAAAGCCCTGGCAGAGGATTTTGAAGGGGTGAAAGTTCAAAGTGTTTTTGCTGTGCAGCAGGCGGAAATGGATGAGGATACAGCAGAAAAGAAGGCGGAACGAAGAAAAAAATATATTGTGGAAAGTGGAGACAGTTTAGGATATATCAGCAGAAAATTTTATGGGGACAACAGCGGCATCGTACCCATTATGGAACTGAATGGATTACCGGATGCAGACAGGATCTATGAGGGACAGATACTGTGGCTGCCGGAAGTATAAAGAAGAAGAGACCTTTGTGGGAGCAAGGGTCTCTTTTTATTTGGGTTGACAAATAAGAAAGGAAAGTGTTAAGTATATACAAAAGAGAACATATATTCGCTAATTAAGAGAATATATGTTCTGCATTAAAAGGAATCGGGAGGAAAACGAGGTGCA
>JAFRZQ010000264.1 GCA_017442465.1 Anaerotignum sp.
ATCTTCAAAAATATGGGTACAGCTTTCGATCAGCGCCTTTCCTCGCAGGCTGATCTCTGCCAGATCGGGGATCTCCAGCCAGATGCTGTTCCCCGCAAACAGCAGAATATCTCCATTGATATTTTCAATGAGCAGCTTTTTTATCACCCGATTTTTCTGTTTCAGAATGCCTTCTGCCATCTCCTTCAGCTGGGCCTGGTTCAGGGTATAGGCCACTTTTTTGTAATACTGCAGCCTGCCCCATTCCTTCACCTTTTCTGCACTTTCCACCTGATACGCTTTCCGTTCCGTTTCCTTTCGCCCTGCATGATACAGCTGAACTCCGTTATATGTATCTTTACTGATGTCCGTTTTATAAGTATAGTCACTGATGCCCCCGTCGCACTTCAGCACTGCATCCGTTACCATTTCTTCTCTCTCCTTCACCACCAGAGCACCGCCCTGGTCAAAGAGGAAGTATTCCTTGCCTGTCGCATATCCGCAGATCTCCAGTGCGGAAAGCATGATATCCATCAATGTCTCTCCTTCTTCGATCCTCTGGGGTATCTTCCAGCCGCTGTCCGTAATATGGCCGATCCGCAGCCCATAGTCTGCTCCAATCGTCTGTATGATCTCCTGCATTCCCTTGTTCACAAAAACATAGGTTGCCTTGTTCCGTGCCAGATAAAACATCTGGTCATAGGCCGTCACAGAAATGATCTGCTCACTGGTACGCTCCTTCGTCATTACATATCCGCTGAAGCAGATCCTTCCATCAACAGACAAAGTCACCTTATCCCCCTCCACAAAGTTCACGATCCCGTCTCTGACCACCTTGCATTTCAGCCTGCCAGCTTTCCCCATAATGCTGGCATACCATTCCACACCACCTTCCAGAACCGGCTCATATACATTGCTGCCATGCTGCAGCAAAACCTTCACTTCCAACCCTTGCACCCCCATCTTTTATATTTTTAATACCTGACCGGGATAGATTTTATTCGGATCGCTGATACCGTTCTTTTTCGCGATCTCTTTATATTTCGTTCCATCCCCCAATTGTTTTTTTGCAATATTCCAAAGGCAGTCTCCTTTTTTCACTGTATAAGTGGCAGCAGGTGTTTTTGCCTGCCGTTCCTGCCCCTGCTCCATCAGAACGTTGCCGCCGTCCTGATTTTTCACACTGTAACGGATGCTTTTCGCCGCTTTCCACTCCTTCCAGTGCAGTTCCACCCAGAAGTCCCCTTGTTCGCCGCCTTTTTCCGTCACTGTGTAATCTTCCAGCAACACATCCATATTCCCGCAAAACAACTGGGTCCCATCTGCCAGTCTTCTGAATAAGATCAACTGCACCGGCTTTGCTGCCGCTTTATATTCCTTAAAACAATTCAGAAAATACTCCGGCTCATGGAACCCATCTTCCATCTGCACAAAGCTGTACATTCTTCCCGGCAAAAGCACTGTAAATCGAATTTCCTGCAGCCCAGGCTTCTTCGCCAGATTGATCTCCCCAAAATTCAGGATATAAACCACCTTATTCCGATTTCCTGCTTTTGTTTCGATTTCAGAAGGTGTCACCGGCAGCAGGATTTGCTTCCCGTCCTGCTTCAGATAAATTCGATACATCCGCCTTCACCTCCGTTGATCTCCTCTACTGCCATCCGCAGTCGGTCGTATTCCCCCGCCAGCAGCAGTTTTTTCAGCAGCCGCTCTGCACCGACCACGCCATAGCTGTTCTGCAGTGCTGCATCCTTCAGGTCAGGAAAGACCACGCTTTCCGCCAGCACCGCACCTTCGTATCGCTTCTCATCCTCACCGTATCTAAGCCAGATATCTTCATTTTCCCTCTGGCTCATAGGGCGGATGCGAAAAAGCATCTGCCCGCCGTCTTTTGCAAGTCTCTCCGTCAGAAGGACTTCTCTTTCTCCCCGATCCTTCCGATTTTCTTTGTAAAAACATTCCTGTCCCATAAAACCCTCCCTGCAATTCAAAAAATCATACTGTATCGAATGTATCCAGCAGTTCCACACCACCAAAGGTGAATTTCATTTCTTCCTCCATGGCCGCTTCCTCCACATCCAGTTTACCGATCAGCATTTCTTCAATGTTCACATCTTTCAGCAGCACCGTCTGTCTGCCTGTTTCCCCCGTAGGGTCTTCGTTTGTCAGCATCAGTTCAAAATAAGTGTCCACACCGTTTTTCATGTAGTCCACCATCACTTCTCTGAACAGGCTGCTCACATAGTAAACCATCATGGTACCGGTGCCTTCCCAGCCACCGCTTTTCTGCTGCTTTGCTGTCAGTCCCAGAATAGGGATAGCTGTTCTTGTCTTCTTCACCTTTGCCTGCACATTTTTCACCTGCATCAGTTCGTGTCTTTTCCCGTCAATGATGGCAAAGCAGGTGCCCATCGCACCATTTACGGTATCTTTTGCTCTCAGATAACCCATATCCGCACCTCCTTACACAACTTCTACTTTCATATACAGTTTTTCCATGGCATCCACAGGCTGTACGTTTTCATATACCACCACGTCCTGCTTTTCTACGCCTTTTTCCACAGTGATATCATCCGCTGTAAAGTTCTCAATGGCTTCGATCTTCATCAGCTGTTCGTGGTATGCCAGGATCTCTGCTTTCAGCAGATTTCTGCCGTTTGTGTTATTGGTCTGTTTGCCCAGATAATATTTACTGAAAATATTCGCTACATCGTTCGCGATGCTGTCCAGAACCCTTACCACTCTGTTACTGGAAAAATCACTGTTTTTCGCTGTCTCAAAGGAAGTAAAGCTGTTGATATCCCTCAGCACACGCATCTGGCCGTCTTCCTCATAAAACAGGAACTGCCCCGCCTGAATGCCTTTGATGTATTCACTCTTTTTCAGTTTTACATCCACTTCGTACTCGCCGTCGTAAACCACATTCGTCAGGCTTTCGTTCACTTCCGCACCGGCTGTTGCCCCTGCTGTCCAGTAAACCAGTTCCTTCGCAGCACCCACAGAGATCACCCCTTCATGGTCTGCCTCTGCGTAGTCATGCAGCACAGTCACAAACTTCACACCTTCTTCTTCACGCATTCTCTTTGTGAAGTTCACGAACAACTTCTTTGTTGTTTCGTCGCTGCCGTTATAAACCAATACATTGAAATCTTCCGCTTCTGCTGCCGCCAGAAAATCTGTATAACTGCCGCCTGTCGCTGCAGCCGTTGTGCCGCCCGTCAGATAAACCCCGGCAGCTGCAGTCAAGGCGCCTGTACCGCTGAAAGTCACATATTCGTTGTCTTCCAGTTCTTCAATGTTCGCTGCAGTCTGGGTATCTACCATTTCCGTATCCAGATAAGTTTCCACATCAAAATACCCCTCTGCATCTACACATGTTGCAATCGCAACACAAATATCATTCCCGCGTGTCCCGGCATATTTCGCTGTCATCGTCAGATTACCCGCTGTTGCCTTCGCTTTTTCACCGCCGTTCAGTCGATACAGTCTCACCTTTTCTGCATGCAGGAACAGTTCCCGCATATCCTTCATTTCATCGCTCAGGTAGTCATACCCAAACAGCATCTTGCTGTCCGTACGGAAGTCTGCCGCTTCCACTGTTTTCATGCCCTCTGCACCCCAGTCCAGTTCCATACCAACGCAAACCACGCCTCTTTCGCCCAGGCTGCCCATAGCTCTGGGTCTGGAAACAAAATTGATGTATGCCCCGGGCAGCACCTTATTCTGCACTAAAAATGTGCCTCCGCCTAATGCCATCTCAATTCCCCCTTCTTTCTTCTGTCAAATACGCTTCGATCGCCTTTTTCGCCTCATCCTTCGTGTAATCTCTGTCCTCCAGCACCGCCAGTACCAGATCAGAATGATACCCAAAGGTCTTGCTCTTACTCAGCTGTTCCCTGCTGAACTTATTCTTCTTCATAGCCAACCGTTTCCTTTCCGTTATATTCCAGCCGTTCCATCAGTCCGATTTCTTCTTCATCAAAAATGATGTGGTATTCATATACCACCGTAAATTTCACGCCATCCGCCGTTTTTTCATGCCTCATACCGCTGGCCGCATATTTCTCATCTTCCCCGATGATAAGAAGAATTTCATACAGCCCATCTACAGCCTCGATTCCTTCTGCTGCCGCTGTTTTCATCTCTCCGCAGAAATAATTGATCTCAAGCGTTACTTTTCTCATCGCTCTCCTGCCCATGAGCCGTTTCTGCTCCAGCTCTTTCAGTTCCACCGTAAAGCAAGGCTTTCTCCCGCCCTGTGGAACAAACTGCCCATACACAGGCAGCTGATATTTCTCCGAAATCGCCTGGATGACCGCCTTTCTGATGTCCTCTGTCATACCGCATCTCTCCTTCTCAGCCCCACCGCTTTATGGGTCAGGAAAATCTGGCTGTCGCCTGCCGCAAAATACTGCCGTTCCTCGCCGTTTTCCTTTTTCACGAGGATGGTACTCCCCGCAGGGATGGTTTTCGATGCAGGGTAAAGCAGAATGACTGTCTTTTCCATCTGTGCCAGCAGGCCGTTTTCGCTACTTGCCACAGCCTTTTCTGTCAGACGGCAGGGGAAGGAATCCCCTTCCCCCTTCTGGTGCAAGGTCTCGCCCCAATCCGTGCCTTCCTCCATGAAAATCTCCACGTAACAGGTGTCCCAGAACAGGCTTTCCACAGCTTTTTTCGCTCGTTCGAATTCTCGCTTCATGCCGCTCCTCCTTTACCAGTCCATCTGTCTGTATCGGTCCAGTTCCACTTTGAAGCATCCCAGCATCTTCTGTTCATCTGCTCCATTCGAATCTCCTGCAAAGGTAATGGAAACATCCCCTTCTTTAATGCTTTTCGCTTTAGAGAAAGGTTCTGCAGCCATGCCGCTGTCCAGTACCATTCCCGCCAGGGAAACACCAACATCGATCAGTTTCTCTGGAAGTTCCGCAATATTGCAGTAGGCTTTCATCATCTCTACACTGCGTCCCGCCGCAAATTCCATGGCGGCAAGGTCGTCATTTCTTAATTCCACGAGTTTCGCCAGAATCTTCTCCTTCATCCTTCCGCCGCCTTTCTTTATTCGCCTACGCTTACCAGTACGCCGTCCATGCCGTTGTCCATGATCCACAGGTCATGATATTTTCTGTAGTCGATCTTCCACGCATTGGCATTCTGGTTTGTCATAGGGTCAAAAATTCTTGTCACATCTGTTTTGGAAATAGCCACAGGCGCCTGTTTCACCATAACGATCCAGTTGATACCTTTTGCATCTGCTGCCGCCGCAAAACCGCCTTCGGCATTTTCCACGCCATCCATAAATGTGTACTTTGTCTGGAATCTTACAGAAGGTACACGGATGATAGGACAACCATCGATTTCCTTCACCTTAATCTCTGCCTTGCCCTGCTCAAAGAAACCGCTCTGCAGTACATTTGTACCGCCCTTCGCCAGATCCAGCATACCTGCCACCTTCGCACTCATGGCGATCACGATCTCTGTGCATTCGCCTGCCGCATCTCTCACTGCAGTGATGTCATTCATCAGCGTTTCAAAAATGCTGTCTGCCGCAGGTGTGTATGTACTTGTTTTGCCTGCCGCTTCTGCCAGTTCGTAAATCTTGCTGTATCTGTAGGAATCGATCTCAGGGATCACCTTTGTGCTCTGGAATTCCCTCATCACCGCACCTGCTGTTGCCGCAAAGTTTGTTTCATCCACATCCATGGCATCCAGCTGGAAGGTTCTGCCCCTGTCCTGGGTCAGTGTTCTTGTTTCATAAGTCACCGCCACAGCACCCTGGGCAAAGCCGCTGTTTCTGTCGTAATCCCCCAGACCGCTCATGGTCATTTTGGGAATTTTCACTTCCGCACCGCCGTTGTACTGTACCTGCATTGCATTGTCTTCCATCCAGCCTGTAGTGGATTTTTCCACCAGCTGTTTATCCAGTTCTGTCATAAAAACAGAAGCATACTGCATTGTATTCATTCTCTCGTCCCCCTTCTTATTTCAGACCCCAGAACGCCGCTCTGATGTCATCTTCTCTTTTTTTCTGGCTGCTTTTTGTGATACCTGTGCCTTTTTTCTTTTCTTCCTTTTCATGGAACAGATAAGGTGCTTCTTCCTTAATTTCATCCATATCCAGGCCCTTCAGCCCCTTTTTCTCGTCATAAGTCACATCTTCCATGTCGATTAGCCCCAGAATGGCCTTTACATGTTTGCCGCCGGCTTCCAGAATGGCTTTTTCCACTGCCGCCTGTTTTTTCTCATTTCCTAACGCTTCTTCCAGGTCGCTCACCTTCTTTTCCAGCTCTGCAACATAGCTTTCTTCGCCGTTCAGCCCCTTCATGATGTTTTTCTGCACTGCAGGATCTTCCACACCCCAGTTACGCAGCATTTTTTCATTTACTTTCATTTTCGTTTCCCCCTTCTTTCTCTCTCCAGCTGTTCCATCTCACTGTTCACATCCTCCACAAAAGGATGTTTCCCCAGCAGCGTTTTTTCGCTGACCATGCCTTTACTTTCCTTAATGATCTGCATAGTCTCCAGATCGTCAGTAATACCGTTGGTATTCAATGTCACCAGAATATCCTTCCAGTTCCAGTCCGTACCATTTTCCCTGTTCCAGTCCTCCACCGCAAAATGGAAAAACTCTTTGATTGCCCTTTTGATCTCAGGTACGATGCCGTTGATCTTCAGATAAAACATGGCATACTGGAATTTCAGTGCTACCCCACTGGCTGCTCTGCCCCAGTCGTCGCTGTCCGTATCCACGCCCATACCAAAATGGAAAATATCCTTTCGGAGCATCTGCATCCAGTTCAGTCTACCTTCCACAGGCAGTTCCACCTGCTTCGCCTCCACACTGCCACTGCTGTCGCTGATCTGCACCGCTTTGTTCACCTGCAGTTTTCTCGCTACAGCACTGGCTGTTTCGCCGCCATAGCCCTGGATCACCCAGTACAGGTCCACCATATCCAGCAGGTTGTTCGTCCCTTCACTGCTCACATAGTCATAGGCATCGATCAGCCCTTTTACCAGCTGCAGGTCGGTCATTTCCTTGTCGTTGTTCCGCAGAGGGATAAAGGGCACTCTGCCCCAGCCATGTTCGATGGTTTTCCCCTCTTCCCCGTCCAGCAGTTCTGTCACGGCCCAGTGGCCACTTTCTCTCTCATGCAGAAATTCTCCGTTACTGTCCTCTGTGTAATAGGTCACGCTTTCATCCGTCCACCATTCCACACGGCGTTTTGTTTTCTCTCTGCCACCGTCCAGCACCTTGATGTCATAATATCGAATGACCTCTCTGATATTCTGCTGATACACCTCGTCGTATACC
>JAFRZQ010000265.1 GCA_017442465.1 Anaerotignum sp.
ATCGTTGTTTACATCGGCTGCGGTGAACGTGGTAACGAAATGACAGACGTACTGAACGAATTCCCTGAACTGATCGACCCTCGTACAGGTCAGTCCCTGATGCAGAGAACCGTTCTGATCGCAAATACATCTGATATGCCCGTAGCAGCCCGTGAAGCATCTATTTATACAGGTATCACCATTGCAGAATTCTTCCGTGATATGGGCTACAGCGTAGCCCTGATGGCTGACTCCACATCCCGCTGGGCAGAAGCCCTTCGTGAAATGTCCGGTCGTCTGGAAGAAATGCCCGGTGAAGAAGGTTACCCCGCATATCTGGGTTCCCGCCTGGCGCAGTTCTATGAACGTGCCGGCAGAGTTGTATGTCTGGGCAGTGAAGGCAGAATCGGTACACTGTCTGCCATTGGTGCAGTATCTCCTCCCGGCGGTGATATTTCCGAACCCGTATCTCAGGCTACACTGCGTATCGTAAAAGTATTCTGGGGTCTGGATTCCTCTCTGGCATATAAACGTCACTTCCCTGCCATCAACTGGCTGACAAGCTATTCCCTGTATCAGGAAAAGGTTGATAAATGGACTGACGAAAATGTAGAAGCAGACTTCTCCGCACAGCGTACAGAAGCAATGAGACTGCTGCAGACAGAAGCAGAGCTGCAGGAAATCGTACAGCTGGTCGGCGTGGATGCCCTGTCCCACAGCGACAGACTAATCCTGGAAATCTCCCGTTCCATCCGTGAAGACTTCCTGCATCAGAACTCCTTCCACGAAGTTGACACATATACATCCCTGCATAAACAGTACCGCATGATGAAACTGATCATGACACTGTATAAAGAAGCAGCCGAAGCCATCAAGCAGGGCGTAACGATCCAGAAGATATCCAAAATGGATGTTATCGAACGTATCGGCCGTGCAAAATATGTAGAAGAAATCAACGTAGATAAGAGCTACGATGAAATCGAAGCAGAAATCAAGAATGAAGTAGCAGAACTGATCAGAAAGGGGGCAGATGAAGTATGATTAAGGAATATCGTTCCATTCAGGAAGTAGCTGGCCCTCTGATGGTAGTTTCCGGTGTTGAAGGTGTAACATACGATGAACTGGGCGAAATCGAACTGGCCAACGGCGAGATCAGAAAATGCAAGGTTCTGGAAGTAAATGGCGACACTGCTCTGGTACAGCTGTTTGAATCTGCAACAGGTATCAACCTGGCAGAAAGTAAGGTGCGTTTTCTGGGCAAAGGTCTGGACTTCGGCGTATCCCCTGACATTCTGGGTCGTGTCTTCGACGGTATGGGTAACCCCATGGACGGCGGTCCCGAAATCATCCCCGAAAAGAGACTGGACATCAATGGTGCGCCCATCAACCCTGCGGCAAGAATCTATCCTGCGGAATTCATCCAGACTGGTGTATCTGCCATTGACGGTCTGAATACACTGGTTCGTGGTCAGAAACTGCCCATCTTCTCCGGTTCCGGTCTGCCCCATGCCAATCTGGCGGTTCAGATTGCAAGACAGGCGAAGGTTCGCGGTACGGATTCCAAATTTGCGGTAGTATTCGCTGCTATCGGTATCACATTCGAAGATGCTGAATTCTTTATCAATGACTTCAAACAGACAGGTGCTATCGACCGTTCTGTAGTATTTATCAACCTGGCAAATGACCCTGCCGTAGAACGTATCTGTACACCCAAAATGGCACTGACAGCTGCGGAATATCTGGCATTTGAACAGGATATGCACGTTCTGGTCATCCTGACGGATATCACAAACTATGCAGAAGCCCTCCGTGAAGTATCTGCGGCGAAGAAGGAAGTTCCCGGCCGCCGTGGTTACCCCGGTTACCTGTATACTGACCTGGCAACAATGTATGAACGCGCAGGCCGTATGAAAGGTCATGAAGGCTCCATCACAATGATTCCTATCCTGACTATGCCCGAAGATGATAAGACCCATCCCATCCCTGACCTGACAGGTTATATTACAGAAGGTCAGATCATCCTGAGCAGAGATCTGGATAAAAAAGGCATCCAGCCTCCCATCAACGTTCTGCCTTCCCTGTCCCGTCTGAAAGATAAGGGTATCGGTAAAGGCAAAACAAGAGAAGACCATGCGGATACCATGAACCAGCTGTTTGCGGCTTATTCCCGTGGTAAGGATGCCAAGGAATTGATGGCGATCCTGGGTGAATCTGCATTGAGCGATGTAGACCTGATCTACGCAAAATTTGCGGATGAATTCGAAAAGAAATACGTTTCTCAGGGCTTCAGAACAGACAGAACCATCGAACAGACACTGGAAACAGGCTGGAGTCTTCTGCGTATGCTGCCTAAGAGTGAACTGAAACGTATTCGTGATGAATATCTGGAAAAATATCTGAACAGCGGGGAGTGATGAAGCGTGGCTAGATTGAATGTCAATCCCACCCGTATGGAAATGACCCGCTTGAAGGGTCAGCTGAAAACAGCAACCAGAGGTCATAAACTGCTGAAAGATAAGCTGGATGAACTGATGAAACAGTTCATGGAGATCGTAAGGGAAAACAAACGCCTGCGTGAAGAAGCGGAAAAAGCGCTGGAAGATGCGTATAAAAACTTTATCATTGCCAGAGCGGTACTGAGCGAAGCCAGCCTTGGCGAAGCCCTGATGATCCCCCAGCAGGCTGTATCTGTAAAGGTTACAAACCGAAATATCATGAGTGTGAATGTGCCTGTATTTGACTTCCAGAAAGAGGGCAATGAAGGGAATATCTATCCTTATGGTATGGCCTTTACTTCCGGCGAACTGGATAGTGCGATGATTTCCTTTTCTGATGCCATGGAGCCTTTGCTCCGCCTGGCAGAATCTGAAAAATCTGCCCAGTTGCTGGCACAGGAAATCGAACGCACCCGCCGTCGTGTAAATGCGCTGGAAAATGTTATGATCCCCAACTATCAGGAAACGATCAAATATATTGCCATGAAGTTGGAGGAAAACGAAAGAGCCAATACCACACGACTGATGAAGGTAAAAGACATGGTTGCGAAAAAAGCCATCGAAGACAGAAAAAAACAGGACGAAATCGTCTGTCAGAGATGTATGCATCAGCATGCATAAAACATATAAAAATGACCTCCGTAAGGAGGTCTTTTTTATTGCCTGAAAATCACGGTTTTTGGGTTTTGGCATAAACTGGAGAGAATGGAGGGGTGGATATGGTAAAAATCAGTTTATGCATGATTGTACGGGATGAAGAGGATGTGCTGGCACGGTGTCTGGAAAGTGTTTCGGATGTGGTGGATGAGATCATTATTGTGGATACAGGCTCTGTGGACAGAACAAAGACGATCGCGGCGGAATTTACAGACAAAATCTACGATTTTTTGTGGTGTGATGACTTTTCTGCAGCCAGAAATTTTGCTTTTTCCAAGGGGACAGGAGAATATCTGATGTGGTTGGATGTAGATGATATGTTTCCGGCTGAAGAAAAACGGAAGTTTTTTGATTTGAAGGAAGAACTGGGGAAAGATCCCTGTGACATGGTTATGATGGTCTATGATGCTGCCTTTGATGAAAGGGAAAAACCAACTTTTTCCTATTACAGGGAGAGGCTGATCCGCAATTGCCCGCAGGCGGTTTGGCATGGGTGTGTACATGAGGTGATCGTGCCTTTTGGGGAGATACGGTATGCAGATATCCATATAGCACATCGAAAGGAGAAAGCAGAATATTCAGACAGAAATTTGCGGATCTATGAAAAAATGCTTTCTGAGGGCAGGAAAATGGACGCCAGAGAACAATTTTATTATGGGCGGGAATTGTTTTATCATGGGCGTTATAGGGAAGCAGCCAATGTATTTGAAATATTTCTGGAAGAACCAGCAGCGTGGCTGGAAAATAAACTGGAAGCGGTGCGCCTTCTTTCCCATAGTCTGCAGGCGGCAGGGAAGAAGGAAAAAGCGTTGGATATGCTTTTGCAGGGGCTGCGGCTGGCACCGCCTACGGGAGAGCACTGCTGTGATCTGGGCAGGTATTTTTATGAAAAAGAAGAATGGGAAAATGCTGTTTTCTGGTATGAAAATGCCCTGCATGCAGAGAAGCGAACGGATAAGGGTGCCTTCGTGCAGGAGGATTGCTATGGGTATCTGCCATGCATCCAGCTTTGTGTCTGTTATGACAGGCTGGGAAATGGAGAGATGGCAAGGATGTATAACGAAATGGCAGGTGTGCTGAAACCGGAGGATGAAGCGGTAGAGCAGAACAGGAAATATTTTGCCGGGCATTGAAAAAGCCCCGTATCCATTTTGGATGCGGGGCAATGATTTTTTTTACAGCAGTGCAATGCCAGCAGCTTTGCAGGTTTCGATGGTTTCTTCATCCCAGATGGAGGACTGTACTTCGCCGATATGGGCTTTGCCCAGAAGCAGCATACACAGTCTGGACTGGCCGATACCGCCGCCGATGGTGCAGGGCAGTTTGCCTTCCAGCAGCATTCTGTGATATTCCAGACTTCTGCGGTCATCACAGCCGGATTTTCTCAGCTGCTGATCCAGTGTGAAAGGATCAACACGGATACCCATGGAAGAGATTTCGATGGAATTATCCATGACGGGGTTATAGAACAGCAGGTCGCCGTTCAGCTGCCAGTCATCGTAGTCGGGAGCTCTGCCGTCGTGAGGTTTGCCGGACAGCAGTTTGTCACCGATCTGCATGATGAATACAGTTTTGTATTCGCGGCAGATGGCATGTTCTCTTTCTTTGGATGTCAGATCGGGATACATATCTTCCAGTTCCTGAGAAGTGATAAATTTCACTTCGCGGCACAGTTCTGTTGTGATACGAGGGTATTTTTTCTTAACCACTTCCAGAGTGTCACAAATTGCCAGAACGATGCCCTGTACTGTGAATTTCAGTTCCTGAATATTTCTTTTTTCGGGAGTGATCTCGCGTTCCCAGTCCCACTGGTCAACGTAGATGGAGTGCAGGTTATCCAGTGTTTCGTCGCGGCGGATGGCGTTCATGTTTGTATACAGGCCTTTGCCGGGGCGGAAATCATAACGATACAGCGCCATACGTTTCCATTTTGCCAGAGAGTGTACAACTTCTGCACATGTGCCTGTGGCAGGGATATCAAATGTTACGGGACGTTCTACGCCGCTCAGGTTGTCGTTCAGACCTGTGGAAGGGTCAACGAACAGGGGGGCGGATACACGTTTCAGGTTCAGTGTCTGGCCCAGATGTTCTTCAAATGCGTGGTGGATGACACCGATGGCATTCTGTGTTTCGTACAGTGTCAGTACGGAGTTATAGCCTTCGGGGATATATGTCTTGCCCATAAAAGCACCTCTTTCTCAATAAATTTCATACATTTAAGAATAACACAGAAAGTTTTTTTGTCAAGGGAAGTTCTTATCAGAAAAAGCAATAGATGCTATTGACATATAACTCCTACAAATGTATGATATAAGAAAAAGAAAATCATACATTTGTAGGAGTTGATACATATGAGCGAAATCATGCGTTTACCGGATACAGAACTGGAAATTATGAAGGTGATCTGGGAAAGCGGCAATACCCTTTCCACCAGTGAGGTGAAAGGCCTTCTGGAGCGGCACAGACCCTGGAATGTTTCTGCTTTGCAGACCCTCTTGAACCGTCTGATCGACCGCGGCTTTCTGGAAAGCTATAAGGAGGGGAAGAATCGTTTTTATACCCCTTTGATAGCAGAAAAGGATTATCTGGCGGTGGAAAATAAAGCCTTTCTGGAAAAGGTCAATGACCGTTCTGTGACGAAACTGGTGGCGAGCCTGTTTGACAGCCATTCCATTTCCGAGGCAGATCTGGACGAACTGGCGGCCTTTATCCGCTCGAAAACGGGAGGTGAATGATCATGGATGCGATTTTTCAGAATATATGGGAAATGAGTTTGTTTGCCATTCCTGTCATTCTTGTTTTTGCTCTTTTATCAAACAAATTGGGGAAAAGATACGGGGCGAAATGGAGATATTTGCTGTGGATGGTTATAGCGATCAGACTTTGCATTCCTGTGCAGATCGACCTGCCGGAACCCATGATGGGAATGCGGGTGGAGGTGCCCTCTGTACAGAATGGCGCAAGAGAAGTGCTGGAAGCGAAAAATCCAGAATACCTTGTCCAGAGTGATGCAGATAAAGAAATGATGAAAGAAATGCGGGAGACAATGTCAGAAGCCAATGCATATATGCTCCATGTGGATTTTAGTGTGCCGGATGACCATGACTTTTTTGATTTCTTTCTGGCTTATCCCGATGTACTGTGGCTGATCGGCGTTTTGGCATTTTTGATCTGGCAGGGATGGAAATACAGCAGTTTCAAAAAAATGCTGAAAAGAAACCGCAGAAAGGTCATGGATGCGGCGGTTCTGGATTGCTATTTTACCCTTTGCAGGGAAATGGGGCTGAAAAAACGGCCGGAGATTTATTTTTGCGAACCATTGCCCAGTCCTTTGTGTGTGGGATTTTTCCATCCTAC
>JAFRZQ010000266.1 GCA_017442465.1 Anaerotignum sp.
CTGCTGGATACCCTGCCGGAGCCCCAGCAGAGCCGTTTCCGTAATTTGTTTGCGGAAATGCATGCCCAGAAAACAAAAGAAGCAA
Organism: Anaerotignum sp.; assembly: GCA_017442465.1. Classification (GTDB taxonomy): domain Bacteria; phylum Bacillota; class Clostridia; order Lachnospirales; family Anaerotignaceae; genus Anaerotignum_A. The sequence continues at coordinate 86 of JAFRZQ010000266.1, forward strand.
AAATCTATAAGGCACTGGATAAGATGGAAGCTTGCATCCAGCACAACGAGTCCCCGCTGGATACCTGGCTGCCTCTGGAATATGAACTGAACCAGACCTACGGCGTGGAAAATGCCAAATGTGACCCCAAACTGGAGAGCCTGCGGGCACTGGTGACAGAGGATACCATTGCAAAACTGGAAAAGGGCGAATAAATCCGGAACAAAACGACTGGTTTTTCGTCTGAAAGATATGGTTTTGGAGAAAAAACAGGGATTTATGTTACAATTTCCTTAAACTTTACGAACAAACCCCCGAAATACACAAGTTTTCCTTGTGTGCGGGGGTATTCTTCTGCTATACTATAATAATGTAAAAGTGTGCCCAAAATATATCGTGAGGGGGATGCCTGATGGTATGTTTTGAGCACATTAAGAATGAAAAAATGAGGTGAACCAAATGGGTTTTTTGGAAAAAATCTTTGGGAACTACAGTGAAAAGGAAATCAAGAAGATCAAACCGATCGTGGCAAAGATCGAAGCACTGGGTCCCCAGTATGAAGCTCTTTCTGATGAAGAGCTGAGAGCAAAAACACAGGAATTCAGAGATCGTCTGGCAGAAGGCGAAACACTGGATGATATCCTGCCTGAAGCATATGCGGTGGTAAGAGAAGCTTCTTCCCGTGCCCATGTGCTGAACATGAAACATTTCCCCGTACAGCTGATGGGTGGTATCATCATGCACCAGGGCCGTATCGCGGAAATGAAAACAGGTGAAGGTAAAACACTGGTAGCAACACTGCCTGCATACCTGAATGCTCTGGAAGGCAAGGGTGTACATGTCGTGACTGTCAATGACTATCTGGCACAGCGTGACGCGGAACAGATGGGACAGGTGTATAAATTCCTGGGCATGACAGTAGGCTGCATCCTGAATAGCCTGAATAATGATGAACGCCGTGCGGCATATAACTGTGATATCACATATGGTACAAACAATGAATTCGGTTTCGACTACCTGCGTGATAACATGGTAACACGCAAGGAACAGATGGTGCAGAGAGAACTGCACTATGCCATCATCGACGAAGTGGACTCTGTGTTGATCGATGAAGCCAGAACACCACTGATCATTTCCGGTAGCGGTTCCAAATCCACAGAATTGTACCGTGTGGCGGATATGTTCGTTAAAAAACTGAAAAAAGGCCGTATCCTGAATGAAGCAGAAGCGATGAATGCCCTGATGAAAGAAGAGATTCAGGAAGAAGGCGACTTTGTACTGGATGAAAAAGCAAAATCCGTTGTGCTGACACAGGAAGGTGTGGCAAAGGCAGAAAAATTCTTCTCTGTAGATAACCTGTCTGACCCCGACAACCTGGAACTGCAGCACCACATCAACAATGCTCTGAAGGCAAACTACAATATGCACCTGGATAAGGATTACGTTATTCACGAAGGTGAAATCGTGATCATTGACGAATTCACAGGCCGTATGATGCCCGGCAGAAGATATTCCGACGGTCTGCATCAGGCTATCGAAGCCAAGGAAAACGTGCAGGTGCGCAGAGAAAGCCAGACACTGGCTACCATCACATTCCAGAACTACTTCAACAAATATGCGAAGAAGAGCGGTATGACCGGTACTGCAAAAACAGAAGAAGACGAATTCCGTAACATCTACGGGATGGACGTTATCGAGATCCCTACCAACCTGCCCGTACAGAGAAAGGATCACGAAGATGCAGTTTACCGTACAGAAGCAGGCAAATTCCGTGCAGTAGTAAGGGATATCATTGCTGCCCATGAAAAAGGTCAGCCGGTTCTGGTTGGTACGATCACTATCGAAAAATCCGAAATGCTGAGCAAGATGCTGAAAATGGAAGGCATCAAACATCAGGTTCTGAATGCGAAATATCATGCACAGGAAGCGGAGATCATCGCACTGGCAGGCCAGAAGGGCGCAGTTACTATCGCGACAAACATGGCCGGCCGTGGTACGGATATCAAGCTGGGCGAAGGTGTTGCTGAACTGGGCGGTTTGAAGATCATCGGTACAGAACGTCATGAATCCAGACGTATCGACAACCAGCTGCGAGGCCGTTCCGGCCGTCAGGGTGACCCCGGTGAATCCCGTTTCTACATCTCTCTGGAAGACGATCTGATGCGTCTGTTTGGTTCCGAAAAGACAATGAAGGTCGTGGATGCCATGGGTATGACAGAAGATGAACCCATCGAAGCGGGTATGCTGTCCAAGGCCATCGAAGGTGCCCAGAAGAAAGTGGAAGGCAACAACTTTGCCATCCGTAAACAGCTGCTGGAATATGACCAGGTCATGAACGAACAGAGAGAGATCATCTACGGCGAAAGAAAACGCGTACTGTATGGTGAAAACCTGCGCGACAGTATCATTTCCATGATCGGCAGCGTGGTAGAACGTACGGTAGATGCCCATATGGATGACGAACAGCTGCCCGAAGAATGGGATATGCTGGCTTTCAGCGAATCCCTGGCGCGCATTATTCCTGTTGGAAAGGTCAACATCAAGGATGATGCCATGCAGCAGATGACAAAAGATAAGCTGAAAGAAAGCCTGACAAAACTGGGCGAACAGATCTATGAACTGAAGGAAAAAGAAATCGCACAGGGCCTGCCCGAAGGCGAAGAACGTATGCGTGAACTGGAACGCGTAGTGATGCTGCGCGTGATCGACCAGAAATGGATGGACCACATCGATGATATGGACCGTATGCGTCAGGGTATTGGTCTGCATGCACTGGCACAGAGAGACCCTCTGACAGAATATAAATTTGCTTCTTACGACATGTTTGATGAAATGAGCGAACATATTCAGGAAGATACCCTGCGTATCCTCTATCGTGTACGCGTCCAGACTGAAGTGAAGCAGGAAGAAAAACCTAGACAGATGTTTACAAACAAGGACGAATCTCTGGTGAAACAGCCCAAGAAACGTACCGAAGAAAAAGTAGGCAGAAACGATCCCTGTCCCTGCGGCAGCGGCAAGAAATATAAACAGTGCTGCGGACGTAATGCCTGATTTTTGAAAGAAGTGATGAGAATGGGAGAGAAAAAACGGTACAGACTGCCGATGGATTTCCCTTTTTATACCCAGCAGATGACGGCGGAAAACTGGGAAATGGAACAGTTTCCTGATTTTGAAACCGCCGATCACTGGACATTCCGCAGCTGCGGCATCGCTTCCCTGAGAATGGTGCTGGATGGCTTCGGCAAGCAGGCCGAACGCCATGGGCCCATGATTGAAAAGGGCGTAGCGGCAGGTGCATATAAAGACGGCGTGGGCTGGATCCACTGGGGGCTGGCGCACATGGCGGAGGAATACGGCATTTATGCAGAGGCCCTTCGGGGGAAGACTCCCGAAGACCTGAAAAAGGCATTGGATATGGGGTCTCCCTGTATCATTTCCGTTGCACCCTTCTTTATGGGCGGGCAGCCAAACCCTTATGCCGGCGGTATTTACGGAAAAGGCGGGCATCTCATCCCCTGTTTTGGCTATGAAACAGAAGATGGGGAACTGACAGCCTTTCTGGTACATCACACTTCCGCTTTTCAGGAGAAAAACAAACCTGAATGGTGGGTGCCTATAGAGGATTTTCTGGCATCCTTTGGCGGGAATTTTATCAGATTTTCCGCGGAACCTTTTTCCGCTGAAGATAAATGAAGACGTTATACAGAGACCCCGACGGAAAAACCATCCGAAGGGAACTGATGTGAATGAAATAAACCATCAATATTTCTTTTATGAAGGAGATGATTTTACATGTTCGAATTGGAACAGATCCGTCTGGGCCTGTCTGGTTACGACGAAAAATTAGAGGAAATGGGCGGTTCCCTGGACGTTGCCGGTGCCAGAGAGAAGATCGCTGAATTAGAAGAACTTTCCGCTGACCCTGATTTCTGGAACGATCTGGAAAAAAGCCAGAAAACACTGCAGCAGCTGAAAGGTCTGAAAAATAAGGTCGGCAAATTTGAAGGCCTTGTGACCACATACGAAGACATCCTGACACTGATCGAAATGGGTATCGAGGAACAGGATGAAACTGTATATGAAGAAGTAAAAGAGATGAACGATACCTTCCTGGCAGAATTTGAACAGTTGCGTATCGCAACTTTGCTTGATGGCGAATATGACAGAAACAATGCTATCATCACACTGCATGCCGGCACAGGCGGTACAGAAGCCTGCGACTGGACAAACATGCTGTATCGTATGTATACCAGATGGGCACAGAAGGAAGGTTTCGAAGTGGAACTTCTGGATATGCTGGACGGCGATGAAGCAGGTCTGAAATCTGTTACATTCCAGATAAACGGTGAAAATGCTTATGGCTACATGAAATCTGAAAAGGGTATCCATCGTCTGGTACGTGTATCTCCCTTTGACAGTGCCGGCAGACGTCAGACATCTTTCTCTTCCTGTGATGTTATGCCTGAAATCGAAGACGACACAGAAATCGAAATCAAACCCGACGATATCCGTATTGACACATACAGAGCCAGCGGTGCCGGCGGTCAGCACGTTAATAAAACATCCTCTGCCATCCGTATCACACACTTCCCTACCGGCGTTGTTGTAGCATGTCAGGAAGAAAGAAGCCAGTTTGCCAATAAGGACAAAGCATTCAAAATGCTGAAATCCAAACTGCTGGCCCTGAAACTGGAAGAACAGATGCAGAAACTGGCTGAAATTCGTGGTGAAACAAAGGAAATCGGCTGGGGCAGCCAGATCCGTTCCTACGTATTCATGCCCTATACAATGGTAAAAGACCATCGTACAGGTCAGGAAACCGGTAAAGTAGATGCGGTTATGGACGGCGATATCGACGATTTCATCAGCGCATACCTGGCATGGATCCACAGCTAATTCTCTGGAGGAATATACCTTGAAAGAGATCAGAATCACAAAAAATGAGGAAAATCAGAGGCTGGATAAGTTCCTGCTGAAATATATGAACAAGGCCACCAAGGGCTTCCTGTATAAGATGCTGCGGAAAAAACGCATCAAACTGAACGGAGGCAGAGCGGAGGGGAATGAACTGCTCCATGCAGGCGATACCCTCCAGCTTTATCTGGCGGAGGAAACCATTCAGTCTTTTATGGAGGAAAAAACGGTGGCTCAGGCGAAGCGCCATTTCGCTTGCGGTAACCTTATCCGCCACAATGCCCAGAAGCTGCGGAGAAACCGAGGCGCCAAGGTCTCCGCCCGCCGCCATCAGTGCAAACGCTGCAACGCCCGCGCCGCGCACGTTTTCTTCCATCAGAATCAGCGTGCCCGGCCAC
>JAFRZQ010000267.1 GCA_017442465.1 Anaerotignum sp.
CACACGGCCCAGAATTTTCTGGATATCCAGCGCCTTCAGCCCCATCTGGGAAGACCCGTTGATAAACACCATGTAGTAAAGATCGTAAGGTTTCGGCGCCTTCTGCAGCCTAACCTGCCCTGCAGGCATATAGGGCGGCGACGCCATACCGGCTGTTTCCCGGATATCATACAGATATAAACCAAGGATATAGTCTACATCCTGATCCGCCGGAGAGGATACCTGAATGTTATTGGCTGAGGGGATGGGTTCGGGACACATCTTTCCTCTCAGCGTGCGGACGATATAATTACTTACGTCAGCTATGATCGGATAATCTGCCATTTAGAACTCCCCTCCTGCCTGTAATAAATAATCAAAGAACGCAAGTGCCAATTTCTGCATATCCTCTGTCATCAGAACACCATAGTTCGTCTGATAGAGATACTCTGCATGCAGTGCAAAATAAGTTTCTGCAGCATCCGCTGGAATGTAGATCACTTTCTGGAAACCGGATGCCTTTGTCATATCCTCCATAGTAGTGCCTTTTTCGGCAACTGCACTGAAGGCTTTGAATTTATAATACTGGCTGCCCCTCTGCAGGGTAACCGCTTTCTGACTGTCATTGAAAATATAACGATAACCGATGATACGGGCCAGTCGGTCAGTAGGTGCATATTCAACGCTCTTATCTGCCGCCAGCTGGTCAAAGAGATAGGTATTGCCATCGCCCAGTGCGATGCGGCTGTAATTCAGCAAAACATCTTTTGCTGTGTCGGAGCCTGTTTCTTCCGCATACATGCTCAGCCCCGCCAGAATGATCGCCATTTCGCCGTCAGACAGGCTGTCCATGGTCGCATCCAGCGCGTCTCCGCCCAGAATGTTCACGGCATCATCCGTATCTGCACCGGAGCCGAAACCATCGCCTGTACCAGAGCCATCGCCCATACCTGCGCCAAAATCGATACCGTTTCCTGCGCCGCTGCCAAAGCCTGCGCCAAAGGCGGAACCGCCGCCAAGCATATCGTCATTCATGATACTGCTGCCCATGCCGTTTTCATTCAGGAATGCTTCGATCAGCTGTCCCAGGTCAGAACCGGAAAGGTCTTCCAGGAAGTTCTGCATCTGTTCTGCAGTTTCTTCCTCAACTTTTCTCAAGAGATCCTTGATAGCTGCAGAGCTTCCGCCGTTCATCAGTTCCTGATTGGAAAGTTCCTGATAGATGTCTTTCAAAGCACCCAATGCACCATCCGGCTGTGTACCAGCCAGTGCCCCGATGCCGTCGATGATGTTTTCAATACCATCCAGATTACCATCTCGCATATCAGATAGCGCATTATTCTTCATTTCCTGCAACACTGCAGATGCAGTACCTTCACCCAGCTGAGCTGCTGCTCTCGCCTTTTCGGAATCAGAGGTATTATCGGAATTCAGAATATCATTCAGATGGGTTTCCAGATCTTCGATCTGTTTATCGACCGCCTCTATCTGTGCTTCGATTTTCTTTGCCAGACCAAGCTGATTATTGTCCAGTGCTTCCATACGTTCTGTCTGCAGGTCGCCCTTCTGTTCCATCAGGCTGTCCATGGTGCGGTTGCCCATATCATTCTGCAGATTATTCATGGTCTGCTGCAGCCATTCCAGATGGGCATCCACAGAAGACTGTGCATATTCTTCATAAGCATCCGCTTTGATGCCGCTTCGTAAATCTCCGATAGCATCAATTCTGCCTGCAATATATTCCATTGCAGTTTCGGGAGGCATGCGGTCGATATATGCCTGCATGATAAACTGCAGTTCATTTCTCGCAATTTCCGTATCGTTTTTCTGCTGTTTCAGCACATTCGCCTTTGTTGCAGCCGCTGCTGTGCTGGGCAGGGTTTGATAAGCTTCCCCTTCCCCTGCAGACAGGGACGCTTTATAGGCATTTTCCGCTCTGCCGAGCAGTTCTGTTTCCACAAAATCTCTTTCTGCGGTTTCTTCTCTGATCACATTGCTGTTCACACGATCCAGATAGATCAGATCCATCACAACTTCATCACAGCCTGCATAATTCCTTGCTTTCGCAAGCCCGATCAGATCGATGCAGAGTTCATATTCCACCTGACTGAGCACCGTTGTGCCTTCCGTCAGCATATCAGAACTATATTCAATGTAGCTTTCCTGTACATTCGTCATGGCTTCGCCAATGGCTGTCACCAGATCTGTATTCAGAACAAATTTTTCCAGTTCGGGGCGTCCGGCCTCTTCTGCCGCATTATAGACCGCATCTTCTGCTGCCTTTGCTGCGTTTTCCGCATCTCTCGCCGCTTTTTCTTTTGCCGCTTCCACTCTTTCCTTCGCTTTAGTTTCCGCTGCCGCGATCAGGTTCGCTGCTCTTTCCTCTGCCTGAGCCCTGTTACCTTCCGAAGCCATGGAGAGGATCAGCGCCGCCTGTGCTTTTGCCTGTTCTATTTCTTCCGCTGCAGATTTTTCCGCCGCCGTGATGGCTTCTTTTCCGGCAGCTTCCGCTTCCGCCTGCGCTGCCTGCGCCGCCGCTTCTGCCGCTGCCGCCGTTTCGGAGCCAAACAATTCCCTTCTGGAAGCATCACCAGTCACTTCGCCTTCAATATAAACGAATTCTCTGCTGACTACGCGGTTCATTTTTTCCAGCTGACCATCGTTCAAGGGCTGCAGTACTTCTGCTCTGCGGGCATTGTCGATTTTTTCCATTACCGACATGACCATATCGCTCATAGCTGCTTCCGCATCATCCCTTACCAGAATTTCGTAATATGCCTGCAGACCATCCAGATCCTCGTCATATCCTCTGGTAACCTCTGTTTCTCTGTCTTTCGCGTAGACATCCTTGATGATTCTGATATCACGTTCAATGGTTTCGGAAGGGTCTTCTGTCTGCACCAATGTATCATACTGCATTTTGATGGGCTCCAGTTCATCCAGCCCTTCCAGATCATAGGGATCGTTGATATCAAACACACAAACGGAATCCCCTGTTCTCAGATCATATGTAATGCCATCAGATTTGGTATGGTGAGTCATGTTCAGGGCTTCAATTTCACTGTCCTGCACCACCGTGCCTTCCACAGTGATATCCGCCAGCGCCCCCGCTTCCGTCACATCATACCATGCGCCGCCAGCCAGTTCCGATTTATAATATCGGTTATACTGGCTTGCATCCTTCGCCGAATCCATGGCGATCTCATATATCTGGTCTGTCATCGGCCCCAGATAGATCAGATGGGAACCGATGATGAGCGTGGAATCTTCAATTTCTCCTGCATCGATATGCACGGAGTTTGTTTCATCGATCATCGCAAAAGCCAGTGCCGAACCGCCGATCACGACCGCTGCGATCACCGCAGGCAGCTTTTTCGCCGCGGAACTGTTTTTGCGTCTTTTCTGTTTCATTCTCTGCTCACCCTCCTTTCCTATTCTTCGTCTATCGTATAAATGGTCTGATTTAATGTATTGAAATATGCGACATATTTTTCACCTTTGCCTGCGTCATAACACTGGATCTGCAGGAAATCCATATCCTTTGAAAGGAAATCCAGATATACAAAAG
>JAFRZQ010000268.1 GCA_017442465.1 Anaerotignum sp.
TTGATGCATCTGTTCACCAGATCCGTATGTACCATTCGCATGCCTGTCTGCATCCCAGCCTTATAGCCGGCGATCATCATCAGCTCACTGCCGCCGGTCAGTTCCAGGGTGCAGTTTTCCGCACCGTAGCGTTCCACCACGCGGACAGTGGCCTGACGCAGTTTTTCCACAGAACGGATATCCACAGGGATATGCTCCACCTTGATATTTGGCATACTTTTTGCAAAACAGGTTTTCAAAGAACGGAATACATTCATATCCCCCATACCCTTATCGTGGAGATATACCACCACATCAGGCTGTAATGTCAGAGGTGCCACGATATTCTTCAGAACATCCTTATCATAATATTCCAGTAAAACCTTCATGGGATCGCTCCCCTTTCGGATCATCATTCAACGATGGTTTCTTCTTCAAATTTCACTTCAGGTTCGTTGTTTTTGTTTCTGCCGGAGAAAACGGAACCGAAATTCAGTTTATTCACCACACCGGGAGCCATATCGATCAGTTTTGTGATGGCATCCTGATTTTTCACATTAATGAGATGTGTGCCTGTGGGGGTAATTGCCAGAATTGCAGAAGGTGTGATCTTTGCACCTACGCCGCCGGCAGCATTCACTGCTTCTTTTGCACCCACGCCTGCGCCTACTGCCACTTCGATCAGGGGCAGCAGTGTCAGGTCACCCACTACGATAGCTTCGCCCACCACTGTTTTTGTGGAAACCAGATCGTCTACTTTATCGAATAATACATTTACTGCTTCATTGAAATCCTTGCTCATGCCGTTTCACCATTTCCTTTCGTCTGTTCCGCTCCGTCTTTATCTTTATTTTTCAAAAATTTGATCATTTTCCAGATTGCCTTTCGCACCGGCTTCGTCAGAACGAATGCCAGTACCGCCCATACCAGTTTACCCAGTACGATCCTGCCTTTTACAGCGACCTCCACATCCTCCGCCGCAGCTTTGGTAAAGTCTCCTTTGATCTGTATGTCATTGCCGAATTTCGCTGTAAGCATCCCCGCCAGTGCCAGTACATAGCCGGTTGTGGTCGGGTCGCCGGTACCGGCTGTTGCCTTCACGAAAATATCACCGGGCAGGATGCCCTTCATCAGCCATTTCAGGAGTTTGCCCATGGCCCGGAAGATCCCTTTTTTATCTTCGATCGACCAGATCTCCTTCACGACGGGAGGGATCTTGCCTTTCTTTTCTGCCGTTCCCTCTCCTGTGAAGAATGTTTCATCCTCATCCAGAAGAACGATTTCTGTATCCTCTGTAGGAGGTTTTTCTTCTATTTCAGAAAGCTTCACACGGCGGACGGTTTTTGGCTGCTTCTGTTCCATCCGCTGCTGTTTTACCTTCGGTTTCGCTTCTTCCTTCTTCGGTTCGGCCTTTGGTTCTTCCTTCTTTTCCGCCGCCTGAATATCCGGTTTCAATTCTTCTTTTTTCGGTGCTTTTTTCTTTTTTGGTTTCTTTTCCTTTTTCGGCTTTTCTTCGCCGCCCATCAGGGTGAACCATAGGACTTTCACCTTTAATTTCAGCTGTTCTGCCGGTGTATAGCCGCCGTCCACCTTGACAGCTCCAAATAACCAGGACACGCCAAAAGTACCGCAAAGTTCCTCCTTCTTCTCGCCCTGCAGCCGGTATCGGATGGGTGAAAGCATCACCACAAGCACGATCAGCAGTATGAGAATCAGAAGGGCCAGCAGTATGATGCCCAGCCATTTTAGAATTCCCAGTAAAATAAACTTCATATCTCTTCCTCTTATTTTCCCCTTACAGGATCAGTTCCTTTGGATCTGCAGGATTTCTGCCGCCTTTTACTGCATCCTCCGTCATAAATGCCAAGAGATCATAAGCTTCCCTTCTGCCCATGGCAATGCCTGCGATCTGGGCAGGGCGGTTTTTATTCCGCTCATGGAACAGGTCCCGGGAGGATAATATCTCCAGCCGGTTTTTATCTTCAAAAAGGACGATGCAGCATAGGTGCAGCACAGGGATGCCGCGGCGCAGGCTATAAACGACCGTTTCCAGATCTGTTACATTTCCCGCCACGAATAGATTATCGATGAGTTTCACACTGCTTCCTCCTTTCTGCCAGATAACTATAGATATCAAAAGTATACCATAAAATCGAAAGAAGTCACAGCCAATCCACAAAAAATTTCATACAATTTACAACCTTGCCAGTGCCTGCTCCAGTTCATGCAGGTGGTCAATGGGATACATCCTGAGAAGTTCCTTATACTGGGTTCCGCTCAGATCCGGCGTTTCCGTATAAATGGCGATCTTTCCATTCAGATCTGCCTGAGCAAATTTCAGTTTCAGTTTGATAAAGTCATCTTTCTGCATGTTTTTTCTCCTTTTTCTTTTTGAAAATCTCACTCAGCCCCATCAGAAATAAAAATCCCCCGAAAATCTTCCGCAGCACCTCCGATTTCAGAGAGACCGCCAGAAATGCCCCCGCCGCTGCCCCGGCCAAGCCCATAATTGCCAAAGGCTTTGCCGTTTTCCAGTCCAGGGTCCCTTTTTTCTGATGGGTGATCAGGGCGGTGATCGCCGTGGGAATGAAATAAATCAAATTCACCCCCTGGGCCTGCTGCTGGGTGATATCCGTGAAAAACAACAGTGCGGGGATCAATATGGTGCCGCCGCCAATGCCCATACCGCTGATGATGCCGGAGCAGAAGCCCACCAGCGCCACCCACATCATAAGAGCATCCTCACAGCCGCGGCGATCATGAATCCCCCGAAAATACGGTGGAGCCAGATACCGCTGACCCTGCTCAATAACCTTGCCCCGACCACACCGCCGGCCAGGCCGCCGGCCGATGCCCACAGAGCAGTCTGCCACACCTCGCCCAGTCCTGTTTTCCATAAATAAATGGCAAGAGAAAGGACTGACAGGGGCAGAATAACAGCGATCGCTGTGGCGTGGGCCTTATGCTCCTCCATGTGTAAAAACCGCTCCATGGCAGGCACGACGATAGTGCCGCCGCCGGAGCCAAACAAGCCATTGGCAAAACCGGTCACAATGCCAATGAAAAGTTTTTTCCAGTTTCTTGTCACAAAAAAGCCTCCCTTCTGTCTTAGTATGGAAAATCCAGACTTTTTCTATGCAAAAAAGGAGCGTTTTCACGCTCCCTTTTCTTATCTGCTGCCGCCTGTGCCACCGGCTGTTGTGTTACCGCCTGCATTACCGCCATTGCTGCCGCTGTTGCCGGTCATATTATTTTTCACATCATCCCATGCATTGCGGATATCCTGTCCTAATGTGGTGCCGCCATCGGTACGCATACCATAAGTGTTCCGTTCCGTGTTTTCTGTGCCCCAGTTGGGCCCGCCGGTATAATTGCCATAGCCATCTGCATCGGTATCATTGACAGCAGAACCGCCGTTTTCTCTGGTCATTTCGTTATACCAGTTTCTTGCCTGTGTTTCATCCACGCTGCCGTCGGTGCCGCAGCCGCCAAATAACAGCAGCGCCACTGTCATGGCTGCCAGCATCCCGCTTTTTCTGCCAAACATAAAAATCCCTCCTGATTTTGTTTTTGCAATAAGGATTGCTTTTTTATTCTTTGTTGTTTTCCAGAAAAAAACCGCTCTTTTCACTGGCACTTTCTCCAGAAAATAGCACTTTTCCAGAGGTCATGGCAGAAAATGCCCCACCGAAAATCTTGTGGTTCTTTGAAATTCTTGGTATACTGAATATTTAGAAAACCCAATGATTTTTTATCATTTTTATAAAAGGAGTGTTTTTCATGACAAAAAGAAGAAGCGGCGTGCTGCTGCACCCCACATCCCTGCCCTCCAACCACGGCGCAGGCGATTTTGGCCCCGCAGCATACACATTTATCGATAGACTGGCAGAAGCCGGCCAGACCCTGTGGCAGGTACTGCCTCTGGTTCCCACGGACGACGGCGGTTCTCCCTATTCCAGCTGTTCCGCCTTTGCGGGCAACCCCCTCCTCATCAGCCCCGAAAAACTGATGGAAGACGGCTATCTGGAAATGAAAGACCTGCAGACGTCTTATGTAAAACCCGAAGCCCGCGTAAACTATCAGAAAGCAAAAGAGGCAAAACTGCCCCTGCTGGAAAAAGCATATCAGGCATTCAAAACCATGGAAAAACCTGCAGACTACGCAGAATTCTGCGAAAAAAATGCTTTCTGGCTGGATGACTATGTCCTGTACGTTGCTCTGAAAAACCACTTCCGTGCAGAGCGTGCCAACGAAGAAACCACAGAAAACTTCGATGCTTTCGCGGCAGAATGTGAAGGGCTGGAACTGACAGAAAAACAGATGAAGGATTATTATATCGGCGCAAACTGGGTATCCTTCCCCAAAACAACCAAAAAACGCAATGCCATGGTGCTGAAAAAATGGAGAAAAGTCCTTGCCGATGCCATCGAAAAGGAAATATTCCTGCAGTATATCTTCCAGAAACAATGGCAGGCAGTGAAAGCCTATGCCAACGAAAAAGGCATCTCCATCATCGGCGACGCACCTATCTTCGTAGCCTATGACAGTGCTGACGTATGGGCAAACCAGAAGCTGTTCCGTCTGGACAGCAAAGGCTTCCCTCTGTGCATCGCAGGTGTTCCCCCCGATTATTTCAGCAAAACCGGCCAGCTGTGGGGCAACCCTCTCTATGACTGGAAACAGCATGAAAAAACAGAATTTGCATGGTGGATCAGCCGTATCACAAAAACCCTGGGCGACGTGGATATCCTGCGTATCGACCACTTCCGCGGCTTTGAAGCCTATTGGGAAGTTGCCTTCGGTGCAGAAAATGCCATTGGCGGCAAATGGGTGAAAGCTCCCGGCAAAGCCTTCTTTGCAAAACTGAAGGAAGTGCTGGGTGATGACCTGCCCCTGATCGCAGAAGACCTGGGCATCATCACAGAAGAAGTGGCGGCTCTGCGTGAATTTGCAGGCCTGCCCGGCATGCGTATCCTGCAGTTCGCTTTCGGGGAAGATAAAAACAATGCCTACCTGCCCCATTCCTATGACAGAAACACTGTGGTATATACAGGCACCCACGATAACGACACCACAAAAGGCTGGTACGAAACCGCATCTGAAGTAGAAAAAGACCACTACCGCCGTTACCTGAACGTAGACGGTTCCAATGTGGCATGGGACTTCATCCGTCTGGCCTTCTCCTCTTCCGCGGATATGGCTGTCGTGCCCCTGCAGGATGTGATGGCACTGGGTACAGAACACCGCATGAATATCCCCGGCACATCCGAGGGCAACTGGGGCTTCACCTTCCAGTTCGGCTGGTGGTGGGATGGTTTCACAGACGGCCTGAAA
>JAFRZQ010000269.1 GCA_017442465.1 Anaerotignum sp.
TATGCATAATTATCATTATAAATTTTCCAAAAGACTGCGTGGCGAAGATGATGGTGAAAATGTTTTAGGCAGATAACGAGGAGAACACTATGGAAATTGAACGCAAATTTTTAACGAAACATATCCCTTTTGATATTACAGTATATCCTTATAAACAGATCTCTCAGGCGTATATTTCCTTTTCGCCCACCATCCGTATCCGCCAGTCTGATGATGCGTATATCCTGACGGTAAAGGGGAAAGGCCATCTTGCCCGTGAGGAATTTGAACTGCCCCTGACAAAAGAAGATTACGACAGACTGTCCCTGAAAACAGAAGGCACGCCTGTCATCAAGAAACGCTATCTGGTTCCTGTTGATGGCGGCCTGACGGCAGAAGTAGATATCTACGAAGGAGAGCTGACAGGGCTGATGACCACAGAAGTGGAATTTCCTTCTCTGGAAGAGGCGGAACGCTTTGTTTCCCCCGATTGGTTCGGGAAGGATGTCAGCGAGGAAAAAGCCTATAAAAATACATCCCTGTCTTTGTACGGGATGCCGAAAGAACTGTGAGAACAGTTCTTTTTTTGTTGCCCCCTTCATAGGCTGTAACGATGAGATATGAAAAACAGACAAGCAGAACGGGGGAAGGTTATGTATAACAGACGATATGAAAAGGTATTCCTGATGCTCAGACAGGAGACTGCGGGCTATGCTCTGAGTAAGCGGCAGCCCTGGGGCAGCTGCGTGATGGAACTGAAAAACGGAAAGGGCAGACTGCATCTGACGATACAGGGATTAAAACCCTTGAAATATGAGGTTTATGCCATGGCAGGGGAGGAAAGCATTTTTTGCGGCGAAGTTTGTCCGGAAAAGAAGGAGGGCCGCTGCGAACTGAAATGGGACTTTGCCCCTGATGCTGTTGGAACAGGAAAAAAGGCGGAGGATCTTCATACAGTCATTGTTCTGGCAGAAGGAACATCGGCACCTTTGACAGCTTATTTTAGGGAAAAACGAAACTGGCAGAAGGATTTTATTCCAAGACAGAAGGAAACCCCCACAGAAGAGGAGATCACCCTGCAGGCGGCGGAGGCGGCAGTGCTGGAACGGCCGCTTATCGTTTCTGAAAAGCAGGAGGAAATGGAGGATACCAACGCAAAGGTGGCCGAGATGCAGAAAGAGAGTTATCACGGCAGTTTTCAGGGGCTTCTGGCCAAATTTCGGCAGGAACTGGAGGAACTGGAGGATACGGGCATCCTGACCCATGAGGAAACGGAGCATATCCGAAACATGGGTACACAGGATATGGAAACCCAGGAAAGGGCGGAGGAACAGCAGGAAAAAGAGGCTGTGGAAAAGGCGGGGGTCTTTGCATCCAATGGGGAACTGTCTCCTTTTGGAGATGGAGAAGGGTGGAAGCGACTTTCGCTGGAAGAACTGACGTTGCTTTCCCAGATCCCTCTGAAGTGGCAGAGAGAATTTTTCTTTCTTTTGCCCTGGCGGAAATACCATCACCTGATCCTGCAGGAGAAGGAAGACGGCATCTGGCTGGGGGTGCCGGGGCAGTTCTGTGCTGATGATGCAGCGGATGCCCATGCCTTTGGTTTTCGTGAATTTCGGAACACAGAGGGCGA
>JAFRZQ010000270.1 GCA_017442465.1 Anaerotignum sp.
AGATTTCTGACTTTGAAATCCTTTTCCGCCTGACGGCGTACATCGTTTTTGGCAATGGTATCTCTCTTGTCATAGAGTTTTTTACCTTTTGCCAGTGCAATGTCGATCTTTACATAGCTTCGATCGAAATACACCTTCAGGGGCATGATCGTGTAGCCCGCTGCACGGACTTCATGATCCCATTTGCGGATCTGCACTTTATGCAGCAGCAGTCTTCTGGGACGCAGAGGATCTGTGTTGAAGATATTGCCCTGCTCGTAGGGGCTGATGTGCATATTATAGATGAAGGCTTCCCCATCCTTGATCTGGATGTAGCTTTCCTTCAGGCTGCACTTGCCCATACGCAGGCTCTTTACCTCTGTACCCGCCAAAGAAATACCGGCCTGTATGGTTTCTTCGATAAAGTAGTCATGATATGCTTTTTTATTCTGTGCGATCAATTTCGTACCCTTCGCCTTTGCCATACAGTTTCACCTTCTTCTTTGTCTGCTTCTGTTGCAGGATAAACTATATCACATAATACAGAAAAAATCAAATGACGTTTCGATTACAAATTTTCCTGTTGTTTTACAAAAATCGCTTTTTCTGCTATGATAAACAAAACATCTGAAAGGAGTTTTCCCATGTATTCCATTAAAATCGTCAAAAAAGTATTTCTTGCTTTTATTTTTGTTTTTCTGATCTGGTTCGCTGCAGCAGCTACAGATCTGCTGCGTCTGAACAGTTTTGAAATGCCCATTTTCGCCCGTCCCACCGTGACTGCCGATGACGGCGGTTCCGGCACATACAAAGGCTTAGGCTGGCGTATCGAACTGGAGGGCAATTTTATGCCGGAGGATGAATATCCCGGCGTGACAAAATATGAATACTATCTTTTCGATGACCTCATCCACGCAGGCATCCGCGACTAAAAAAACGCTCTCAAAGGAGAGCGTTTTTCTTTAGTCTTCAAAGGTTTCAAAATCATCCTCAAACATGAAATCAATGGTACCCATCATGCGATCTACTTTAGAAACATAAACTGTCACGCGGTCGCCTAGACGATAGCTTTTCTTTGTTCTTTTGCCATAAACCAGCATATTTTTATCATCGAATTCATAGAAATCATCATCCATCTGATTCAATGCTACCATACCTTCAATGGTATTGGGCAGTTCCACATAAATGCCCCAGCCGGTCACGCCGGAAATGATGCCTTCGTAAAATTCGCCAACCTTATCTTCCATGTATTCCACTTTTTTCAGCACATCGGTATCTCTTTCTGCATCCTCCGCCACTCTTTCCTGTTTGGAGCAATGCTTCGCCCAGTCAGGCATTTTTTTCCGATAATTCGCAGAAGATTTTTCATCCAGTTCCCCATGGAGCATCTTTTTGATCATACGATGAATTTCAAGGTCAGGATATCTGCGGATGGGGGAGGTAAAGTGGCAGTAATACTTCGCCGCCAGACCAAAGTGTCCGCCGTTTTCCGCTGTATATCTGGCCTGCATCATACTTCTGAGCACCATTCGGGTAATAATTCTTTCTTCATCCGTGCCTTCTGCTGTACGCAGCACCTTCTGGATTTCTCTTGGATGAATCTCTCCATCCTTCTTCCGCAGATGATAGCCAAAGCCCCGCAGGAACTGTTCCATTTTTTCCATCTTATCCTCATCAGGCTCCTGATGGCTGCGGTACAT
>JAFRZQ010000271.1 GCA_017442465.1 Anaerotignum sp.
GCAGTACAGAGGCGGTAAGGGTCTCAAAATTCACCAGCTGACAGAAAAAACCGGCGAACTGACCGGCGTTCTGATGATCGGTGAAAAAGATGAGCTGATGCTTATTACTTCCGAAGGCGTCATCATTCGTCTGCGTGCAAAAGATATCTCCAGTTATGGCCGTGTTTCTCAGGGTGTCAAACTGATGAATCTGGATGAAGGCGTTTCCGTTGTTGGTATTGCAAAAATTTCCGAAGAAGATATTGAAGAATCCACAGAAGAAGATGCAGAAACTGTGGAAGAAACAGAATAAAAAATTTGTTTGCTTAGAAACTCCGATATGTATCGGGGTTTCTTTTTTCCCATTTTTATGATATACTTTGAATGAATAGTAGAAAAGTATGGATTAGGAGGGATAGAGATGAAAAAAGCAGTAACATTTTTTCTTACGTCTGTTATGGCGGTGGCTTTTTCTGTGCCTGTCTTTGGTGCAGTGGCGACCCCTACTCCTGCCAGAGTTCTGGTCAATGAAGAAGAAGTAGAATTTCAGGCTTATGAGATCAATGGATATAACTATTTCAAACTAAGAGAGATCGACTGGGCACTGGATGATACGGCTGCCGGTTTTGAGATCCTGTATCGTTCTGCAGACCGTTCCATCAGGCTGTATAAAGGCCCGTTCTTTTATGGGGAAAAACCGGAAGAGCCGAAGCTGGATCAGGAAGTGAAAAATGCCGTTTATTCCATCCAGAAGGTTTATCTGGAGGATGAGCCAGTCAGTGTCCACGCTTATAATATCGATGGATACAATTATTTCAAACTGAGGGATCTGGCGGAAGTGCTGGGGTTTGACGTGGAATGGGATCAGAAGGAAAAGATCATTTCCATTTATTCTGAAAATCTTTATGAAGAAGATACCAGAGACTATGCCGATCGTAAAAAAGCTGCAGAAGAAGCCAGAAGGAAATGGGAAAGAGAAACAGAAAATCTGGATGAGGAAGAAGCTTATCTGTATCTTCTGATCAATAACGAAAGACAGCTGCGCGGCCTTCGGAAACTGAAGCTCAATGAGGAACTGTCAGCGGCTGCAGAGATCCGTGCAAAGGAACTGGAAGACTATTTCCATCATATTCGCCCTGATGGCAGAAACTGGTCTACGGTTTTGAAGGAAAATGATATTGCCTATAAGGATGCAGGAGAGATCATTGCTTATGGCAGTGACCATGCTCCCAGTATCGTTTCTGCCTGGATGGCTCATGAACCCCATCGGGAGAAAATATTGAATCAGGATTTTGAAGCTTTTGGCATCGGTTATGACAGCGGACGAGACAGTTGGTCTGTTCTTTTTATTGAAAACTGAGATTTTGCCCCGATATTTTGTCGGGGTTTCTTTATGGAAAAAAATATGATAAACTGAAACAGAATAAGCAGAAGAAGAAAGGAGGAAACCATATGCGTCGGCGGATTTATGATATGATCGAAAAAGCGGAAGCGGATGATAGGCTCAGTGCATTGTATGACCGCTTTATGATCGTCTGTATTTTTCTGAGCCTGGTTCCCCTTTGTTTCAAGGAAACGAATGTAATGCTGAAGGTTTTGGATTATGCCACAGTGACTGTTTTTATCCTGTATTATGGTCTGCGCTGGTGGACAGCGGATTTTAAGCTGAGAGAAGGGAAAAATTCCTTTGTGAAATATCCTCTGACGC
>JAFRZQ010000033.1 GCA_017442465.1 Anaerotignum sp.
GATCCCAATAGGCTTCGGAAAGGACTACAATGATGTCGGGGTTCTGGAAATCCTGACCGGATGTTTCGGAAGGCTGATATTTTTCAAAGTATTCTGCCAGATATTTTTCGTTATAATCGGCAGGGTCTCCCATGTTCAAAGAGGCAAAGTTCAGGATAAAGCCGGTAATGAAGCCGTTTGTATCATAGTTGGTTTCCTGATTGCCGGGGGCTTTGGGGGAAACGCCGAAGTTTTCATATCCATTGCGGACTGCGGGGTTCATACAGAACAGATAAAGCCCTGCCAGGAATAGTGGTGTGCAGAATACGCGCTTTTTCCATGCAACAGGGATCTCCGGTTTCATCATCAGAATGAACAGAAAATAAAAGATGATGACTGCAATGGTGTTCCATGCGGCATCGGGGAATTTCAGATCTGTCAGGAAAGTACCGAAACTGCCGGCGTTTTTGGCAAATACCATATCCCAGGGGAAGAAGTGTACTTCCAGGATCGCCATTTTGAAATAATCGATCAGAGGCATAATGGTAAAAATCAGGGCAGACAGAAAAGCTGCCAGGGGGATGCGCTTGGTCAGACAGACAAAGGCACCGAAAATCAGGTAAGCGACGATGGCACCCAGGAGGAATGCACCTGTATTTTCCTGCAGCAGGGCGGAAAGTAATTCGTCAGACTGAAAAGCCAGGCTATTGCAGGCATAGGTCAGGTATAAGGGGAAGAGGGCTACGATCAGCCACATGATGGTTTTTGTCTTTTTATTGCTATGGAAAAACTCTTGAATTTCCATCTGCATTTCGCGAAAAGGGTTCATTTTTATCAATCCTCATTTTTTGATTTTGTACAATAAAACATAATATCATTTTTTTTTGTCTATTTCAAGAAAAGCTTGGATTCTAATAGTTTTTTTCATTTTCTGTCGGCGTTGAAAAAGAAAATCATTCATGTTAAGATTGAAAAAACAGATTTGAGGTGGAAGTATGCAGAAAATCGATTTTAACAGCTGGAAGAGAAAACCGCTGTTCCAGTTTTTTGAAGGGGAAAGTTATCCCTTTTACAGTGTGACTTTCGTGCAGGATGTGACGAAACTCCATGAATATATAAAGAAAAACGGACTTTCCTTTTATTATGCCATGCTGTATCTGTGCAACAAGGCACTGAACAGTGTGGAAGCTTTCCGCTATGGTATGGTGGATGGGGAACTGGTGCTGTATGAAAAACGCCGCGGCAGTTTTACGGATGTGCGTCCCGGGGATGAATTTTTTCATATTGTTGTAGCACCTATGGATGGCACCCTGGAGGAATACTGCGAAGCTGCAAAAAAGGCCAATGCGGAGCAGGAGGAATTCATCATTTTTGAAGAAGAAGGCGATGATCTGGTTTATTTCACCTGTGCGCCATGGTTTGAGATGACGGCCATGACAAATGAACGGGATTTTCAGAAATACGATGCCATTCCCCGTGTGGCATGGGGCAAATATGTGGAACGGGACGGTAGACTGCAGCTGAATATTTCTGTGGAAGTGAACCATATGTTTATCGATGGACTGCATATTGGGCTGTTTCATCAGAAGCTGACGGAACTGATCGAGGAGTTGAAATGATGGGTAATATCGGATTATATATCCACATCCCTTTCTGCAGACAGAAATGTCTGTACTGTGATTTTCCTTCCTGGGCAGGGCAGGAAGATCAGATGCAGAGGTATGTGGATGCCCTGACAAAAGAAATACGGAACAGAAGCAGAGAGTATTCCGATAGAACGGTCGTGTCTGTATTTTTTTGAGGCGGCACACCGACGACGCTTTCCATTCCTATGCTGGAGCAGCTGATGCAGGCTCTCTTTGAAAACTGGAACATTGCAGAAGATGCGGAGATCACCACGGAGGCTAACCCCGGCACACTGGACAGAGAAATGACAGATGCCCTGAAGAAAATGGGCTTTAACCGTCTGAGCATGGGCGTACAGGCATGGCAGAACAGACTGCTGAAAGATCTTGGCAGGATCCATACGATTGAAAGTTTTCAGGAAAACTACAAGGCTGTCAGAGAAGCAGGATTTGCAAATGTGAATACAGACCTGATGTTTGCTCTGCCAAACCAGACCATGGCAGACTGGCAGGAAACAGTGAAAAATATGATTGCTATGAATCCAGAGCATATTTCTGCCTATAGTTTGATTCTGGAGGAAGGAACTCCTTTTTATGATAAATACGAGAAAGGGGAACTGGAACCTGCGGAGGAAGATCTGGACAGGGAAATGTATCATTGGGCGGTGGATTATCTGGCGGAAATGGGATATGAACAGTATGAAATCTCCAATTTTGCCAAAAAAGACAGACAGAGCCGTCATAACCGCATTTACTGGGAGGCAGAAGAATATCTGGGGATGGGGCTGGGCTCTCATTCTTATATGAACGGAGAACGATTCCATAATATCTATGACCTGCAGGAATATATCAAGGCTGACGGCGATGTTTCCTTATTAAAGGAAGATGTTGAAATCATTACGGAAGAAGATGCGCTGGCAGAATTCATGTTCCTTGGGCTCAGACTGACGGAAGGTGTTTCTTTTGACCGATTCAGAGAACGATTTGGACAGGAAATGAAAAATATTTACGGCAGACAGATCGAAGAATTGGTGAAAGATGGTTTACTGAAGGAAGATGAAATGGGTATCCGACTGACCCGAAGAGGCGTGGATATCAGCAACTTTGTATTTGAGAAGTTCTTATTCTGATACAATTCTGAAGAATTTCTTAAAATGCGGTAAAATGAATAAAAATTTAGTTTTTAGCACTTGACATCTTTGGTGGCTAGTGCTATCTTTATACATGTGAGTTAGCACTCAAAAGTGGTGAGTGCTAATAAGATGGAAAAAGGAGGCGGCGGTATGGCGTTGAACGACAGAAAAATACAGATTTTGCAGGCCATTATCAATGACTATATTGAAACGGCGGAACCCGTCGGTTCCAGAACCATTGCCAAAAAGTACAATCTGGGTATCAGTTCTGCTACCATCAGAAACGAAATGAGCGATCTGGAAGAAATGGGTCTCATCATGCAGCCCCACGCTTCTGCAGGCCGTATCCCTTCTGATATGGGTTACAGACTCTATGTTGACCATCTGATGCAGCAGAAGGAACTGACAGCCGACGAACAGAAATATCTGCAGAGTGTCATCTCCAGGGATATCAATCAGATCGATTATCTGATGGAGGAAACAGCGAAAGCCCTTTCCCTGCTGACAAATTATGCGACATTCATTTCCGAACCTGTAGGCCAGAGAACAAGGATCAAACAGATCAGACTGCTCCCTCTGGACAGCACATCCTTGCTGCTGGTTATTGCCACAGGCGATAACTTCATCAAGAATCATGTCATCAAAATGGATAATGTGCCTTCGGAAGAAAAGATATTCTACATGGGTATCTGCCTGAACAGAGTGCTGCAGGGCTGTGCGCTGAATGAAATCGACGGTGCAGTCATCAGCAAGATGCAGGCGGAACTGCAGGACTATCAGGAACTGCTGCAGCCCATTCTGAAGGCTATCGAAATCACCATGAGAGCGGCAGAAAAGGTGCAGGTACACATGAGCGGTGCCAGAAATATGCTGGCGTTCCCCGAATTTTCCGACATTCAGAAAGCAAAATCCCTGTTCCAGACACTGGAAGAAAAGGATGTGCTGGTAACGATGCTGGAGGAAAGCAAGGGCAGCGATATTCAGATCCTGATCGGCAGCGAAAACACGGTGCAGGGCATGAAGGACTGCAGTGTTATCACGGCAACCTACAAAATGGGGGACAACACCAGAGGTACCATTGGTATCGTAGGCCCCACAAGAATGGATTATTCGCAGGTCATTTCCGTACTGAATGGTATGGTGCAGAATATTGAAAATGTATTACGGAACCTTTCCGATGGAAATAACAAAAATACCTAGAAATGAGGGAACAACGTGGAAGAAATGAAAAAGGATGAAAATCTGGAAGAACAGGAAGCCGTTGTGGAAGAAATAGCAGAAGAAACAATGGAAACTGTGGAAGGAGAAGCTGTAGAAGAAGGCGAAATGGAAGTTCTGGATGAAAAGGACGAAAAGATCGCCCAGCTGGAACAGCAGGCTGCTGACAATCTGGATAAATATCAGAGATGTCTGGCGGAATTTGATAACTTCCGCAAACGTACCGTAAAGGAAAAAGCCAGCATGTATGACGATGGCGTAAGAAGCACAGTAGAGAAACTCTTGATGGTCATCGACAATCTGGAAAGAGCCGTTATGGTTCAGGAAGGCAAAGTGGATGAAAACGATGCGTTCTTCAAAGGTGTGAAAATGACTCTGACACAGTTCCAGGACGTTTTGCGCGGCATTGGTGTGGAAGAAATCAAGGCTGTGGGCGAAAAATTCGACCCCAACCTGCACGCAGCAGTGGCCCACGAAGACGATGAAAACTACGGCGAAAACGAAGTGGTTCTGGAAATGCTGAAGGGTTATATGTATAAAGATAAAGTGATCCGTCACAGTATGGTAAAAGTAGCAAACTAATCGAGAAAATCAATTTGTATATTTTAGGAGGAATTAATCATGGGTAAAATTATCGGTATCGACTTGGGTACAACTAACTCTTGTGTAGCAGTAATGGAAGGCGGCCAGCCTGTTGTTATCGTAAACAGCGACGGCGCAAGAACAACTCCTTCCGTAGTAGGTTTCGCTAAAAACGGCGAAAGACTGATCGGTGAAACAGCAAAACGTCAGGCGATCACAAACCCTGACAACACAATCTCTTCCATCAAGAGCCACATGGGCGAAAACTACAAAGTAGACATCGAAGGCAAAGGCTACTCTCCGCAGGAAATCTCCGCTATGATCCTGCAGAAACTGAAAGCAGACGCAGAAGCTTACCTGGGCGAAACAGTATCCGAAGCAGTAATCACAGTAACTGCTTACTTCAATGACTCTCAGAGACAGGCAACAAAAGACGCATGCAGAATCGCTGGTCTGGATGTAAAACGTATCATCAACGAACCCACATCCGCAGCTCTGGCTTACGGTCTGGATAACGAAAACGAACAGAAAATCATGGTATACGACCTGGGCGGCGGTACATTCGATGTTTCCATCATCGAAATCGGTGACGGCGTTATCGAAGTACTGGCTACAAACGGTAATACACACCTGGGCGGTGACGACTTCGACCAGAGAGTGATCAACTACCTGGTAGAAGAATTCAGAAAAGCAGAAGGCATGGATCTGTCCAAAGATAAAATGGCGATGCAGAGACTGAAAGAAGCTGCTGAAAAAGCGAAAAAAGAACTGTCTACAGTAGCTTCCACAAACATTAATCTGCCCTTCATCACAATGAACCAGGATGGCCCCAAACATCTGGATGTAACTCTGACAAGAGCAAAATTTGACGAACTGACACATGACCTGGTAGACGCTACAATGGGCCCCGTACGTCAGGCTCTGGCTGATGCTGGTTTGTCCACAGGCGAAATCGACAAAGTCCTGCTGGTTGGTGGTTCCACAAGAATCCCCGCTGTACAGGATGCGGTTAAAAAATACACAGGCAAAGAACCCTTCAAAGGCATCAACCCCGATGAATGTGTAGCTGTAGGTGCTGCAATTCAGGGCGGTAAAATGGCTGGCGACGAAGGCGCAGGCTCCATCCTGCTGCTGGACGTAACACCTCTGTCTCTGGGTATCGAAACTCTGGGCGGTGTTGCAACAAAACTGATCGACAGAAACACAACAATCCCTACAAACAAAAAACAGATCTTCTCCACAGCAGAAGACAACCAGACAGCAGTAGACATCCACGTTGTACAGGGTGAAAGACCTCTGGCAAGAGACAACAAAACTCTGGGTCAGTTCAAACTGGATGGTATCGCTCCTGCAAGAAGAGGCGTTCCTCAGATCGAAGTAGCATTCGACATCGACGCTAACGGCATCGTACACGTTTCCGCAAAGGATCTGGGCACAGGCAAAGAACAGAAAATCACAATCACAGCAGGTTCCAACCTGAGCGATGAAGAAATCGACAGAGCTGTAAAAGAAGCTGAACAGTTCGCAGAAGCTGACAGAAAGAGAAAAGAAGCGATCGATGCGAAAAACGAAGCTGACTCCCTGATCTTCCAGACAGAAAAAGCAATGGAAGAAATGGGCGATAATCTGGACAGCATGGATAAATCCACAGTAGAAGCTGAACTGTCTAAACTGAAAGATGCAGTAAAAGACATGACACCTGAAACAATGACAGAAGCTGACACAGAAAACGTGAAAGC
>JAFRZQ010000272.1 GCA_017442465.1 Anaerotignum sp.
CAGACGATGGATATGCCGCTGCAGGAAGGATCTCTGTTTCGTTGTTTCCACATCAGAAAACTGAATGATATGTTCTACGGTCTGTCCCACCTCATAGTCCATGTTGGGTACTTTCAAAAAGCGACCTTCTTCATCCAGAACGATAGCATAGGAAAGACCGCATTCCATTACCATATATTTCATGCCTTTCCTCTCCTTTCTCTCATCTGACAAAGGTGCCCGCGGATGATTTCATACCCGTTGGTATATGCCAGAAGCAGTGCCATCATATATTTTCTGTGTCGTTCCAGTGTTTTGCGTTCTGCTTTTGCGCCTTCTGTTAATTGCTTCAGCGGAAGTTTTTTTGTTTCCAGAAATATCTCCAGCAATTCCGGATGCTCCTTCGCATACTGAAGTGCCGAATGACAGGCAGAAAGCGTTCTTTCCTGTTTTGGACAATTCTCTGCAATATCCCCCAACGAAAGGCCAAAGGTCTGAAGCTGTGTGCTGAACTCCAGAATTTCTTCTTTTGTGGCACTTCTGATCTGCTGCATAGAGATATTATCTTCTCCGGTATCTATTTTTTCTAAAACCGTTGTCCCATCTTCCTCATTCCCTGCAGGCTGATATAGGGAGATTACATTACCATGTCTTTTTTCCTTACGGAAATAGTCGATCAGGCGGCTTTTGATCTGCAAGGAGGCAAAGGAAAGAAATGTCCCCTTTTCTTTGCTGTATCGCATGATCGCCTCATGAAAGGCAAACATGGCAATAGAAAGTTCATCATCCTGCCCTTCCATCGGCGGACGATGTATGTATTTTGCAGTTTCGGATTTGATAAAAGGCAGATATTGCCTCACCAGATCATCAGCAGCACTGATGTCTCCCTGTGCCGCAGTCACAAGAAAAAGGATATTTTGTTCCATAGGCTCACCTCTGTCTATAGATAGGATACGAATGAAAGTTTTATATTTCAGGGTCGAACACGAAAAATTTAACCTGTAATTATCCAGTTTTTATCATAACAGCCTTCTGTAAATTCTAAATCTGCGGGATGTTAAATCTTTGTTAAGTTATATTGACAAAGCCTTTATGCTTTACAAAAAGGGACACATATCCCGCGTCCCTTTTACACTTCTATAAGTCAGTTATATATCATCTGTTTCTCCAAAGTCCGGGAGACAGCAGCACAAGGATCGGAAATACCTCCAGCCTGCCAATGATCATCGTGATCGCCATTGTCATCTTGGACAAAGGAGATAAAATAGAAAAATTAAGCACCGGCCCCACTTCTTCAAGCCCAGGTCCTACATTACTGATGCTTGTCAGTGCCGATGAAAAAGATACCGCAAAGGAATAATCATCCAAAGAAATGATCATTGCCGCAGCCAGAAGGATCGCCATATAAGCACCTATAAACAATAAAATGGATGTAATGGTCTTATCCTTTACTACCTGCCCATCCAGTTTTACAATCTGCACTACCCGCGGATGCGCTGTCACTCTAATCTCTCTTTTGATATATCGCAATAAAACCAGAATTCTGGAGCATTTGATACCGCCACCCGTACTGCCTGCACAACCACCTATAAACATCAACAGAATCAGAATCATTTGTGAAAAATGCGGCCAATATAACCAATCTGTAGTCGCAAATCCCGTTGTTGATATAATGGACGCCACATGAAAAAAAGCATATCTGAAGCTGTCGATCGGTGAACCACACTGTTTCGATATATTCAAGGTAATCAACACTGTTGAAAGCAATACGATTCCGCCAAAAAAGCACAGTTCATCACTGGAAAAAGCTTCTCTGTGTCTTTTTGTCATAAGCAAATAATGTACTGCAAAATTGACCGCAAACAAAATCATAAATACAGCAATGATCATTTCTATCGCAAAGCTGTCATAGGCGGCAATACTTGCATTTTTATTGGAAAATCCACCCGTACCGGCTGTGCTAAAAGAATGCAGCAATGCATCGTACCACGGCATACCAGCCATACACAGCAACAGGAACAGTACGACCGTAAAAATAATATAGATGCAGTATAAAATTTTTGAAGTTTCAGACTGTTTTGGAACCAGCTTTGAAAACATAGGTCCTGGACTTTCCGCCACTGCCAGATATTTTGTATTTATATCAAACACCGGCATGATCGCTGTAGCAAGGATCAAAACGCC
>JAFRZQ010000273.1 GCA_017442465.1 Anaerotignum sp.
ATACTTTTCAACAGCATCTGTGTTTCTGGAAAGCCAGTCCTTGCTGGTTTTTGCAGGTTCAAAATGCTGATTCATAGAACCGAAGGCAAGTGCATCAACGATTTTGCAGCGGTGATGGTCTCCTTTCAACAATTTTCCTGCTTTTACAATGACAAGTGCTCCTTCCAGAACGGCTTTTGGCTGCCAGCCTGTACCGCAGATGATGGCACCGTCGATCTCATTGGGATACATGCAGAGATATCTTCTTGCAAAGAAGGAGCCCATGCTGTGTCCAAAGAGGAAATATGGAATATCGGGATATTTTTTTTGCATCAGTAAAGTTAATCTGTGCAGATCCTGCAGAGGTACGATATCCCCTTTTTCTTCTGCAAAATATCCTTTATTTCTCTCTTCCGTATAAGACCAGCCATGTCCCAGATGATCATTACCGGCAACTAAAATACCATGTTCATTCAGAAATTCAGCAAAGGCCTCATATCGTTCCACATACTCTACCATACCATGGGCGATCTGAACAATTGCTCTTGGCGCACAATCCGGCTCCCAGATCACGCCGTGCAGTTTTGTTTTTCCATCAGAGGAAGGAAAATAGATATGTTTCTTCATTTCCTTCATTCTCCTTTCATAAAAAAGTCGGGAGATAATCCCCCGACTTTCGTTTTTAATATTTGCTCATCAGTTCAAAGACTTTCTTTACAAATGCTTCACGGTCAACTTCTGTTACCACAAAAGCATTCTTTTCATCAAACTGTTTGTCACTGTAAAGGTCTGTTACTGTTTTGCCTGCAGTAATTTTACCCTTTGTTTCTACATGCAGACCACACCATTCACCTTTGAACAGTTCAGGATATGCTGCGAAAATAACAGCACAAGGGTCATGCTGTGCAACACCGGGTCTATGCAGCAATTCTGTATAGAACGCCAGAGATTTCTGAACAACACCATGGAACAGTTTTGCTTCCTTGCTATCCAGCGCAGCCAGCTGTGCTACTTCATCAGGTGTCAGGTAGGATTCCATTGTCACATCCAGACCGCACATATATACAGGAATACCGGATGTAAACATCATTTCTGCTGCTTCAGGGTCTTCAAAAATATTGAATTCCGCACAAGGTGTTGTGTTGCCGCCGATAGCAGCGCCGCCCATGATAACGATATGTTTGATCAGATCTTTCATATCTGCATATTTGGACAGTGCAATGGCAACATTTGTCATAGGGCCAACAGCAATCAGCACAAGTTCGCCCTTATGTTCCAGAGCCAGACGATGGATCGCATCCCACGCCGCTTCTGTTTCCGCGGGTTTCTGGCTGTCAGGCAGAACAACGCCGCCCATGCCGTCTTCACCATGGATATGTGCTGCTGTTACCAGTTCGCGCAGCAAAGGCTTTTCTGCACCTTTATATACAGGCACTTCAGAGCCGATGTAATCCATAACGTTTCTGCCGTTTCTGAATGTATAATCGATGGTTGTATTACCTGCTACTGTTGTAACTGCCAGAACATCAAACATATCGATCTGATTTGCCAGCATCAGCGCCAGTGTATCATCACAACCGGGATCACAGTCAATGATTACGGGAATTTTGCTCATTTTGCCACCTCCCCGTTATAATATTTTGCAGCTTCTACCAACAGATCAGCAAAAGCATCTCTGTCGATACCCATGATAACTTTTGCATTGGGTGCTTTTCCTGTTACTCCCAGGAAGTCAGCAACCGTTGCACCTTTGCAGAAGTCCCCTTCTGTTTCCACCTGTACATACAGGTCTCTCATATCCATGATTTCAGGGTGGATCAGCGCTGCAACCGCAACAGCATCATGTACGGGAGCACCTTCATAGCCCAGCTGTGTGTGGAACTGATAGAAGAAATCCAGCCACTCCGCAACAACTTTTGCAACAGGGTTATTCAGTGCACGAATGCGTTCAAAATCATAAGGTTTGATCAGTGCTTTTTCTGTTACATCCAGACCAGCCATGATAATAGGGATACCAGATTCAAACACGATCTTTGCTGCTTCAGGGTCAACCAGAATATTAAATTCTGCTGCAGGTGTCCAGTTACCAAACTGTACGCCGCCGCCCATCAGGGAGATCTGTTTTACTTTGGATTTCAGTTCGGGATGAGCAATCAGGAATGCTGCAATATTTGTCAGAGGTCCAGTGGGAACCAATGTGACAGGTTCATCAGATTCCTGCAGTGTTTTTGCGATCAGTTCTACTGCTGTCATAGGAACCAGATCAAAGTCGGGTTCAGGCAGCGCAGGGCCATCCAGACCGGATTCCCCGTGAACTGTAGGTGCAATGATGGGTGCAGATACCAGAGGGCAGCTTCTGCCCTTTGCTGTAGGTACATGCAGACCAATCAGCGTACAGATACGCTGTGTATTGTATGTTGTTTTCTCGATAGTCTGGTTACCGCAGCAAGTTGTAACTGCTTTGATATCCAGTTCGGGGCTTGCGTTCGCCAGTACCCATGCAATGGCGTCATCATGCCCGGGATCACCATCAAGAATAATAGGAATTCTTGTCATACTATTTTTCCTCCTATAAAGTAGGATCAATCTTTCTTTTCAGCTTCCTGTGCTTTTTTGCGTTTTGCCTTATTGATCGTAGACAGAGCATACAGTACCAGACCAAGAATTGTTACCGCGTAAGGCATTGCGGAGATCAGGTTGGAAGATACCCCCTGAATACCGGAAACCTTTGTACGCAGCGCCTGTGCAAAACCAAACAACAGGGATGCAAACATGGTACCAACAGGTTCGCCATGACCCATTGCCTGTGCAGCCAGCGCGATGAAACCACGACCGGCAACAACGCCTGTGTTCCAGCTCTGAGAATAGTACATGGACATGAATGCACCGCCCATACCAGCCAGAATACCGGAGATACCCAGAGCGATATATTTGATCTTCAGAACGCTGATACCAACAGATTCTGCAGCGTGGTCGTTTTCACCAACGGCACGGATCTGCAGACCAACGGATGTTTTATACAGCAATACCCATGTAACAAATACCAGGATAAATGCAATATATGTCAGCACGGAATGACCGGACAGGATATCACCCAGAACAGGAATGCTGCTCAGGCCGGGAATTTCCACTGTAGGGATCAGAATGTTAGAAGATGTCAGGGATGCTGTATTACCTCTTTCGCCTGTAAACATGTACAGTGCAAAAATTGTACCGCCCCCCGCCATGGTATTGATGGCAATACCGGCAAGGATAATGTCCGTTTTCAGTTTCAGAGCAAAGAAACCCATGATCAGGGCAATGGTAAGGCCAACAGCCATTGCACCCAATACACCGATCAGCCAGCTCTGTGTCCAGAAACTGAACAGTGTACCAAACAGACCGGAGATCAGCATAATACCATCCAGACCGATGTTAACAACACCAGCTTTTTCAGCAACTACGGATGCCAGCGCAGCAAACAGGATAGGTGCTGTGATACGGAAGATAGAGAAGACAAAGTCTGTCTGACAAATCAGACCAATAATTTCGTTTAACATTATGCCTTACCTCCTTCCACTGCTGCTGTTTTCTGTGCGATTTCTTCTTTAGCGCCTGCAACAACCAGTTTCTGACGATATTTAGCCAGGAACTGTTCTGCTGCGAAGAACAGGAATACAACTGCCTGAATGATGTCTGCCATTTCTGCAGGCACATCAGCATAAGTAGCCATCAGCGTACAGCCTCTGTTCAAATAAGAGATGAAGAAAGCTGCAATTGGTACGAAGATGGGATTATTTTTTGCAAGGATCGCAACGGTGATACCAGTCCAGCCGTAGCCGGGCAGGTCACGCCACAGGAATGTGTCGAAACGGCCCAGTACTTCAATGGCACCGCCCATACCGGCAAGGAAACCACCGATGATCTGAGAAAGAACAACGATACCGCCAACTTTCATACCGGAATATTTTGCAAAACTCTGGTTAATACCAACCATACGGATGGAGTAGCCCCAGCGTGTACGATACATGAACAGTGCAACCAGAACTGTAAAGATCAGAGCTACCACGAAGCCCCAGCTCAGTTTGGAACCGCCGGGAACCAGACCGGGAATATGTGCTGTTTCCGCGAAGGGGAATGTCTGGATCGTACCCTTGCTGCCGTCTGCAAATACATTCAGCAGGAAATGCAGGATCACATACATTGCGATATAGTTCATCATCAGGGAACATACCATTTCACTGGCACCCAGTTTCACTTTCAGGATGGCAGGAATATACATACAAGCTGCACAAACAATCGCGCCGCCCAGTACGCAGATAACGATATCCAGATATGTGCCGGTAGAGAAATAGATACCCAGCAAAGCAGCAATAAAGCCGCCCAGCATAACGCTACCTTCCCCAAACATATTGAACTGGTTGGAGGAGAACATTACGCAAACCGCAAGACCTGTGAAAATAATAGGTGTCATTGCAGCCATAATTGTAAAAATA
>JAFRZQ010000274.1 GCA_017442465.1 Anaerotignum sp.
CGCCCCCAGAACCACAATGATCTTATCCATGGTTGCCACGGAAACATCGATACGGTCATAGATACCGTGCTTTGTTTTGGTGATCTTCTCCTCTATTTTCTGCAGCTTACTTTCCTTGATCTGCAGTTCTTCTTCCCTTGCCTCCAGCTCACGCTGCATTTCCAGCAATTCTTCCTCTGTCAGCCGCTCTTTCTTCATTTCTTCCAAAATTTTCGGCCTCCCTTCCAGTTGCAACAATTCCCCCCG
Source organism: Anaerotignum sp. (assembly GCA_017442465.1). Classification (GTDB taxonomy): domain Bacteria; phylum Bacillota; class Clostridia; order Lachnospirales; family Anaerotignaceae; genus Anaerotignum_A. Next base: position 247 of record JAFRZQ010000274.1, read on the forward strand.
GAATACCGGAGGGAATCGTATACTTCATTATGTAATCATTATTTTTTCGCAATATATTTACGAACGTCGATCGCTACCGCCAGAACGATGATCAGACCTTTGATGATATACTGCAGATATGCATTTACACCCAGATAGTACAGGCTGTAGTTGATAACCTGCAGAATGATTACGCCGACCAAGATACCGGGAATCGTACCAACACCACCATTGAAGGATACACCGCCGATAACGCAGGCAGAGATCGCATCCAGGTCATAGTTTGTACCTGTAGCTGTTGTTACAGACTGGATACGGCCAGCTTCCAGGAATGCAGCAATACCATACAGAACACCTGCAACCAGGTAGATCAGCATAATATTTTTTGCTACGTTTACACCGGAAACGGCTGCCGCTTCTGTGTTGCCGCCGATAGCAAACATATTTTTACCAAGGGTCGTCTTATTCCAGATGACCCACATCACCGCAGAGCATATCAACAGGAACCAAACCAGATTGGGCATACCCAGTGTCCAGCCGTTTACCAGTTCAATATATCTGGGGTCCAAGCTTGCCAGAGGCTGTGCGCCGCCTTCCTGGCTATCGATATACAGACACAGCACACCATAAGCGATCAGCTGTGTACCCAGGGAAATGATGAAAGCATGCATATGCAGCTTCGCAACACCAAAACCATTGATCAGACAGAACGCAATACAAACAACGATGGACAGTGCCAGAGGGATCCACAGAGGCAAAGGTTCTGTGATACCCTTATACATACGAGATGCATAAGTTACACTCTGCAGCAGGGACGCGGAGATGGCTGCACCACAGCCCAGAATACGCCCTGCGGACAGGTCTGTACCCGCCAGTACAATCATACCTGCAACACCCAGCGCCAGAATGCCTCGAGTAGAAGCCTGTGCCAGGATTTTCCACATATTGTTCATGGAAAGGAAAGAGGGTTCTGCGATCACTACGCCGACAATCATAATACCCAGAATGAAATACAGGGCGTAATCCAGCAGAAACTCACTCCACTTTTTTGTTTTATTCATAGTAACGTTACCTCCCTCTTATACATACATCGCAGCAAGACGCATGATTTCTTCCTGTGTCGCATCTTTGATGTCCAGAATGCCAGCCAGATGGCCATTACTCATAACCATGATTCGGTCACAGATACCCAGGAGCTCAGGCATTTCAGAAGAAACCACCATAACACCCTTGCCTTCGTTGGCAAGATCGATGATGAGCTGATAGATTTCATATTTCGCACCTACGTCGATACCACGGGTAGGTTCATCCAGCAGCAGGATATCGGGTTTGGTCAGCAGCCAGCGGCCAATGATGACCTTCTGCTGATTACCACCGGACAGAGAACGGATGTGTGTTTTCTGCGTAGGAGTCTTAACCTTCATACTGTCGATGACCCACTGCGTATCCTGCTTCATCTTCGCATCCGAAAGCAGAATATTTCTTCTGTAATTCTTGATATTTGCAATTACAGAGTTGAACGTAATGCTCATACCGCCAAAAATACCTGTTGCACGACGTTCTTCCGTCAGCATGGCAAAGCCATTTTTGATGGCATCCTTGGGAGTTTTATTCTGAATAAGCTGACCATTTTTCAGGATCTCGCCTGTTTCATGGTTTGCAATACCAAAGATCGTTTCCAGAAGTTCTGTACGGCGGCTGCCTACCAGACCTGCCACACCCAGGATCTCACCTTTACGCAGTTCGAAGTTTACATCGATACAGCTGGGCATATATTTACCTGTCAGGTTCTTTACTTCCATCAAAGGTTCCCCAGGAACGTTTGTCTTGGGAGGGAAACGATGTGTCAGATCACGGCCTACCATCAGCTTAATGATCTTATCTGTTGTCAGGTCTTCCGCTTTTTCTGTTGCGATCCAC
>JAFRZQ010000275.1 GCA_017442465.1 Anaerotignum sp.
AATACTACCGTCCCTCATCAAAAAATCACAACAGACACAACAGAATTCAAGTATTACAAAGTCGATGAAAACGGAAAAGTAAAAGTTTGGAAGCTATATTTAGATCCTTTTATGGATATGTATAACCGAGAAATAATAAGCTATAGCATTTCCCATAACCCCTCTGCAGAATCAATAATGACGGCCTTGAAAGAGGCGATCAAAGTAACAGAAGACTGTCCTTACCGCAGGACATTTCACTCGGATCGTGGTTGGGGATATCAAATGAAAGCGTATGTACGAGAACTAAAGAAAAATCGTATATTTCAAAGTATGTCTAGAAAAGGGAACTGTATTGATAATGCTGCAATGGAAAATTTCTTTGGTATCATGAAACAGGAAATGTATTATGGCTTTGTTTACTATAGTTATGAAGAGTTAAAAGAAGCAATTGAAAAATACATAGCGTATTATAATCACAAAAGGATAAAAGAAAAATTAGGATGGATGAGTCCTGTTGAATACAGGCTTTCTGTCCAGGCTGCATAAAAATAGCGTAGCAGCCAAAACTGCTACGCTTAAAAAGTCTAACTTTTTGGGGGCACCTCAAATGAGTATCCTTTTTTCTATGTAAAATATTATTTTACGAATTCGATATCTTCTGCCTGAATGGTCAGATATGCCAGTTTGCCGCCATCTTTCCACAGCAGACCATGATATTCATTGCCGCCTTCCACAGCATATACTTCCTGATACAGCCATGTTGCGCCCAGAAGATAGCCATCCTGTTCCAGAATTTTATAGTTTTTGAAGATGACCTTTTTCACATCAGAATGTTCCATTCTGAATGCCAGAGAATCTGTTTTCATTTCCATGGATTTGATCACAGCATCATGGAAATTGAAATTTTTCTGAATTTCTTCGCCTACAGCATCCTTCAGTTCAGGACAGATCTGTTTCCAGTACAAATCTGTCACACGATGCATTTCCTTCATGTTGCCTTCGCACCATGCTTTCAGTTTCTGTCTTACTTCTTTTGTAGCGATATCCAGTGCCAGCACGCGAGTATCTGCCACTTCCGCCAGGATATTCTGGGGAATGTTTTCTTCCATACGTTTTACCATATCTTCATGGCGGTTCATGAATTCCACTTCTGCTTTTGCCTTGCTGAATTCTTCACCCAGCACTTCTGCCACTTCTTTTTCTTCCTTCACGAAGGCACGGCGGCGGCGTGTATACAGGTCTTTATAATATTCTTCATTAAATTCTTCCGCATTTTTGGATACGGACATATTCAAATGCCAGCCGGAGTTCTGACATGTTTTATACCATTCTTTTGTAAAGTATTTCATATTCTTTCTTCCCCCTTTTTATTCCTCAAATATCATAACAGACGCGGGAAAGAATTGCCATTCACATTCTGAACAAATAAAAAACAAAAAAGGCGGAAACTTTGTCCGCCTTTCCTAATTTTATACGATTTTTAATGGTCGCCCAATTCATATACACGGATGATGGAGCAGATTTCTTCCACCATGGACATACCAGTCAGCACAGTGATGGCGTCGCGGAATCTCTTTTCTTCCACGGCATGCGTAACCAGAACGATCTCCGCTGCTTCACCGATCTTCGCCTTCTGCAGCAAAACGGAAATACTTACGTTATTGCTGCCGAAAACGCCTGCCAGCGCTGCCAGTGTGCCGGCTCTGTCTTCCAGCTTCATACGGATATAATAGCTGCTTGTGGTATCACCGATGCTCTTGATGGGTGTATTCTTGTAGCAGCTGCAGCCGATACGGCCATTGGCACCGAAGAGCATATTTCTCGCTACGTCCATGATATCACCCACAACGGCACTGCCTGTTGGCAGGCTTCCTGCACCACGGCCGTAGAACATGGCATCATCCACTGCATCGCCGTGTACAAATACCGCATTGAATGCATCATTTACCGTTGCCAGAGGATGGCTTTCGGGGATCAGTGTGGGATGGACCTTTACTTCAATGCCGGCATCAGTATTTTTTGCGATACCCAACAGTTTAATGGTACAGCCCAGTTCTTTCGCATAGCGCATATCTTTAGCTGTGATCTTTGTGATACCTTCTGTATAAACGTCATTGAAAGTTACAGGTGTATGGAAAGCGATAGATGCCATGATGGCAAGTTTACGGCCTGCGTCATAACCTTCCACATCTGCAGTAGGGTCTGCTTCCGCATAACCCAGGTCCGTTGCCAGCTGCAGAGCTTCGCCGAAGTCCATGCCGTCTTCCTTCATTTTTGTCAGAATAAAGTTTGTGGTACCATTGATGATACCCATGACCTCTGTGATCTCATTGCCTGCCAGGCACTGTTTCAGAGGGCGAATGATAGGGATACCGCCTGCAACTGCCGCCTCAAACAGCAGATCGCAGTGGTGCTGTCCGGCCACATCCAAGAGTTCATGGCCATGTGCTGCCATCAGGTCTTTATTGGCTGTTACCACGTGCTTACCCTTTTCCAGAGCCGCTTTGATATATGTACGGGCAGGTTCGATGCCGCCCATCACTTCTACCACCATATCAATGCTGTCATCATTGATGATATCTTCGAAACTGTCTGTCAGTTTTTCCGCAGGAACAACTTCAGCATATTTCGCCTTATTCCGCACCAGAACCTTTACGATCTCCAGTTCTGCGCCAACCTTAAAAGGCATTTCTTCCTTCTGCTTTTCAATGATATGATAAACGCCGCTGCCAACTGTACCCATACCCAGCAGGGCAATCTTTCTAACCAGTTCAGCCATATTTATTTCCTCCGTCTTCGTTTTTGTGTCATGAACAAATGTATTTTTATCACGATAGTTTGATTTTAGCAAAATATATCCAATTGTCAATAGGTTTTGTCCTTTTTTCAAAAACATTTTTCCATCACAGGAAAACATTTTGTATGCAAATAAATACATTCCAACCCTTTCAAAGCCCCGAAAACAGTTGGTTTTCCAATATTTTACTCATGTCATACAAATCTGCAATTTTTTATGAAAAACATTTGACGAAAAATCTTCTTTCCTATAATATATAAATTGTGTGTATTTTTAATGAAAGAAAGAGGACAGAATATCCTCGAAAGAAGGGAGAAAATCCATTATGGAAACATTTGCAAGTATCGTTAGTTCGATCAGCGGCTTTTTATATGGCTATATTCTGATCGCCCTGCTGATCGCAGCAGGTTTATATTTCACAGTAAGAACCGGTTTCGTGCAGTTCAGAATGCTGGGTGAATCTATCCGTGTTATTACAGAAAAACGTTCCGACAAGGACTCCATCTCCTCCTTCCAGGCGCTGATGGTTTCCACAGCATCCCGTGTTGGTACCGGTAACGTTGTTGGTGTAACAGGTGCGATCATCGCCGGCGGCCCCGGTGCAGTGTTCTGGATGTGGCTGATCGCTATCATCGGCAGTGCATCTGCCTTCGTAGAATCTACACTGGCACAGATCTATAAGAAAAAAGGAACAGACGGCTCCTACGGCGGTCCCGCTTATTACATCAAACAGGCGCTGGGCTCTCCCGCACTGGGCGGCGCGTTTGCCATTGCTCTGATCCTGACTTACATGGGCGGTTTTAACGCACTGGCTTCCTTCAATATGACAGACTTTGTAAAAGTTTACGTTCCCGGCGAAAATGCATCCATCATCATCGGTGCAGTGATCGCTGTACTGGCTGGTATCGTTATCCTGGGCGGCGGCAAGCGTATCTCCAAGGTAACAGAATTCATGGTTCCCATCATGGCTGGTATCTACATTCTGGCCGCTCTGATCATTGTTATCATGAATATCGGCAGCCTGCCCGGCGTATTCGCAAGCATCTTCAGCGAAGCATTCAGCACAAAATCTGTATTCGGCGGTCTGTTAGGTGCAGCTATGATGAACGGTATCAAGAGAGGTCTGTACTCCAACGAAGCTGGTATCGGTTCCGCACCTAACGCAGCAGCTGCTGCTGACGTATCTCACCCCGTAAAACAGGGTCTGGTAC
>JAFRZQ010000276.1 GCA_017442465.1 Anaerotignum sp.
ATTTGCCGCAAATTTCCTTGGGCTGGGCTGGGCGGCAACGCCTGCAGGTCTTCTGGCTATGCAGGAACTGCAGAGGCTGAACCGGGAGGAAACGGGAACGGCTTCGGCGGCTATGTGCATGTTTCTGACGGTGAATATGACTTCTTTGCAGCTGGTGACGGTGAATATCCTTGCCTGGCGGGCAGAGTATGGCTCCCGAAACCCTGCAGAGATCGTAGGCGTTGGTATTGTGGCTACCCTGATCACCACAGTCTTTGGCACGGTTCTGGCAAAAATCGTGGAGGGGAGGGTGGTAAAATGAGCATCCTTCTGACCGTTTCGGATTTTATCATCCCTGTAACGATCCTGTTTATCGTGGTTTTCGGATGTCTGCAGAAGGTGGATATCTATGAAGTCTTTCTGGAAGGGGCCAGGGAAGGCCTGCAGACGGTAGTGGATATCCTGCCGACTCTCATTGGGCTCATCATGGCGGTGGAAGTGGTGCGGGCCGGGGGACTATTGGATATCATGGTAGAATGCATTCGTCCCTTTACCGATGCTGTGGGCTTTCCTGCAGAACTGGCACCCCTGAGCATCGTTCGTCTGATCTCTTCTTCGGCAGCAACGGGGCTTCTGACGGATCTGTTTCAGCATTACGGTCCCGATTCCTATCTGGGCAGGATGGCTTCTGTTATGATGAGCTGTACGGAGACGGTATTTTATACCATGAGCCTGTATTTCCTTTCCGTGGGCATCCGCAGGACAAGATGGACCCTGCCCTGTGCCCTTCTGGCGAATCTTGTCGGGGTGTTTGCGGCAGTGTGGCTGGTGGAGGTTGTTTTTTGATTTTCGATGGTTTATAATACTTTTTAATATGGCGTAATATGTCCATAGGGACTTTTTGAAAACAAAAGCGACCTTTGAGAGAGAAGGGAAATCTATGAAGAAGAAATTGGCGGCTTTGCTGAGCCTGTTACTTCTCTGCGGCTGCAGCGGGGAAGAAGAACAGGTCTTCAGCCTGACGGTGGAGGAACAGCAGGCCTATACAGAGACCATCAATGATGTGATGGAGGAATTTTACTGGGATTATGACAAGGCCAGCCTGACTTTCGGCGGGGCAACGGTGCCGGAAAATGCGGAAGAAAATGCCCGCCTGTTCGCGGCGTCTGAGACTTGTGAATATCCTCTGAAAAACAAAGCGGGTCAGGAGGCTGTGCTGGCCCAGGCATCGCTGCTGCATTATAATGGCGACGCGGCAGGGATGCTGCAGTGCTGGTTTGTAGACGGAGCTCTGGCCGGTGTGGCATACAGCGGCGGTTATGATAAGGCCTATTACAGCCTGAAGGAACGAAATCCTTTCGTGGCGGACGGCGCGTTTCAGGCCTATGAAACATGGACAGGCATGGAGGCAGGATTTACAGAAGGCAGCGGGGAATTTTCTCCCGAGGGCATTTATTCCACAGGGAAGGATGCAGATGGAAATCCTCTGGCAGTATCCATTCAGAATGGGGCAGCAGCGGTTTATCGCTATAACGGCGGCCTGAGCCGTTACCGCAATTTCTCCTATGGCAATGGACTGGAAGCGACATCTGCTGTATTCCTGGACGGAAAAGAAGAAAGACTGGCAGTTCTGGTCTCCAGCATTGAAGAAAGCGGCGAAAGTGATGCGGAAAAAACCTATTCCCGGGCGGAACGCATCATGCTTTACGATGAAAACCTGCAGGTGACAGGGGAGATCCCTCTGGAAGGGGAACTCTGTACAGCCATTGGCGCAGAAAAGGATGTCCTGTATCTTTTTGACGATCAGGATGTGGATATTTACGAAAAGAAAGAGGACGGATGGGGACGTACCGGCAGCAGAAAACTGAAGCATTCTGTCAGCCAGTTCCATGTGACAGATCTGGATGGCAACGGCGTGATGGAATACCTGATGACAGACGGTATGGATCTCTACCTCTATCATAATACAGGCGGCAGCTTCCGTAAGATCTGGAGCACCCATCTGGGCGTGGAAAATTTCTATGGACCCATTACCAGCGGTGACCTGAACGGCGATGGCGTGAAGGAGATCTATGCCTGTGATACCACTGCAACGACCATCCGCTATGTGCTGACGGAAAAAGGTTTGCAGACGGAAAATGAAGATATCGACTATGGTCAGTGTATCTATCCCTGTGATTTTGACGGCAATGGAAAAACGGATTACTGGCTGGTGCAGGATAATATCGACAGGTTGGGTCAGCTGTACCTTGCCGTTGGGGAGGAATAAATATGACAGAACCCGAAAAAATGATAGAGGAAGCCGAAATGACGGAATCTGAAAAATATATGACGGAAGCCCTGCTGGAGGCAGAAAAAGCCCTGGCGGCGGGAGAGGTACCCATTGGTGCAGTTATGGTCAGAAATGGTGAGATCATTGCCCGGGGCCATAATCTGCGTAATACCGATAAAAATCCCCTGCGCCATGCGGAGATCGATGTGATCGATGCCTCTGCGAAGATCGTCGGCGACTGGCGGCTGGAAGACTGCGTCCTGTATGTGACGGTGGAGCCTTGCCCCATGTGTGCCGGTGCCATTGTGCAGGC
>JAFRZQ010000034.1 GCA_017442465.1 Anaerotignum sp.
GCAAGGAAAAGACGGGAATATTCTTCCGGCAATGCATCAAACTGTTCCTGATACTTGGGATCGATCGTACAGCCTTCATCCTCAAATACAAAATGATAACTGCCAATGATCGCCCGTTTCTCATCAATCGTTGTTGCGATCCCATGGGCTACGATATATTCCACTTTGGAATGCATTTCCTCATGTTCTAATCCTTTTTTCTGGGCGGCCATAACCACTGCCTTTGCCATGGAATGCGGAAAATGTTCTTCCATGCAGGCTGCAATACGAAGCACTTCATCGATACTTTGATCGCAGAAAGAATAAACTTCTTTTACGGTTGGTTTTGCTTTTGTCAGCGTACCTGTCTTGTCAAAAACGATGGTTTTCGCATCCGCTACCGCTTCCAGATATTTACCGCCTTTTACGGTAATATGATGAAGCCCGGCCTCACGAATGGCAGAAAGCACAGAAAGGGGCATTGCCAGTTTCAATGCACAGGAAAAGTCCACCATCAGCACCGCCAGTGCTTTTGTCACATTTCTGGTAACCGCATAGACCAGTCCTGTACCAATTAAAGTATAGGGCACCAGCCTGTCTGCCAGATGTTCCGCACGGCTTTCTACTGCAGATTTCAGTTTTTCAGAATCCTCGATCATGGTCACGATCTTTTCAAAACGGGTAGAACCTTTTGTTTCCTTGACCTGCAGAATGATCTCGCCTTCTTCTACCACTGTGCCGGCATAGACATAACCGCCTTTTTCCTTTCTGACGGGCATGGATTCCCCTGTCATAGACGCCTGATTGATCATGGCTTCCCCATCACGCACTTCACCGTCAAAGGGAATGATACTGCCCATATGTACAACGACACTGTCGCCGACTTCTACCTCTTTCGCAGAAACCAGTACTTCCTGTCCGTCCTGCAGCAGCCAGACCTTACTGATATTCAGGGACATGCTTCTCGCCAGATCATCCACAGATTTCTTGTGGGTCCATTCTTCCAGCGTTTCCCCGATCCCCAGCAAATACATCACAGAACTTGCTGTGTCCATTTCTCCTCGGAATACAGAAACACCAATGGCAATGGCATCCAGAACAGGCACTTCCATTTTCTTCTGAAGCAGGCAACGGAATCCTCTGTAAATATATTTTATAGATTTTACCATAGTGATCATCGCTCTGACGGAATAAGGAATAAACAACTTCTTCCCAAAATGGATCGCTGTCTGCTGCACCAGTTTTCCCTGGTATTTTGCATTCAGTTCCCTGCCGGAATGTTCGATGAGACCTTCAGGGACTTCCACCTGCGCATAGCAGAAGGATTTCAGCCCCTGGATCACAGTTTCCCTTTCCCCTTTATACAGAATGACCGCATCACCGGTTCTCTCATAAACTTTAGCTTCTGTCACACCATCCAGACTATGCAGATAATATAATAGTGCATCAGCTTCCTGGCAGGTCATACGATTCTGCAATATATGCACACGCAGTCTGCCTCTGATCTCATGCTTGATCTTGAAATCCATCCCTTCACCTCCAGCCAAAAGAAAAACGGAGCCAATGGCTCCGTCAGAAATCATTTCTTATTCTTCTACTGCATCTTCTGCAGTTTCCACGGAGTTTCTCTCCATTGCATAGCGTTCTTCGTTGATCTGTTTTGCTTCTGCCAGAATGTCTTCTGCGTTTTCCTGTACATTAGTAGTCGCCTGCATCACACAATCTTTTGCACGAAGCACTGCCGCTGTACCCTGTACATAAGCTTTCTTCGCATCCTTGCTGCCAAGGACTTTCAGACCCGCTGTGCCAAACAGTACACCGCCAACAAAAACAGCAACTTTATCAACTTTAATATTTGCCAGACAATCTAAACATTTTGCCAACATATGTATACCCTCCTTA
>JAFRZQ010000277.1 GCA_017442465.1 Anaerotignum sp.
GATCAAAGTACCCGTCAGGATGCGCACCATCTGATAAAGGAAACCATTTCCGTAAAAATGCAGCACCAGCTTATCCTCTGTTTCCTCAAAAACGATGTCATAAATGGTACGCACGGTAGATTTTTTCATGCGCTTATTGGCACAGAAGCTTTTGAAATCATGTTCGCCGATAAAGGCAGATGCCGCCTGTTTCATGGCAGGGATGTCCAGTTCTTCTTCGCATCTGAATACATATTTTCTCTCGAAAACAGGTGCTTTTTTGCTTTTCCAGATAGAATAGGAATAATGCTTTGCCTTGGCACTCAGTCTGCTGTGAAAACGAGGTTCTTTTTCCTCAATGGAAAGCCCAGCAATATCTTCGGGCAGTTTCGCATTGAAGGCATCCAGCAGTTCTTCCGCAGAGCCCTTCCAGTTCATATGAAAATTCATGGCCTGCCCTGTGGCATGGGTGCCCATATCCGTTCTGCCGGAGCCAAAAACCTCCGTTTCCTGACCGCTGATGTCTTTCAGGATACGTTCCAGTTTTTCCTGTATGGTATTTTCTGTGTTGCCCTGCTTCTGCCAGCCGTTATATCTGGTGCCGTCATAGGCAAGGGTGATCTTATAATTCTTCATGGGGTTCCCCCTCTTATTCTTACTGCTGTAATGCGCTCAGCACACTGGGTACGAACTGTTTCTTTCTGGAAACCATACCAGGCACATATACCCAATTTTCTTCTGTTGCACCAAAAGCTGCTTCTGCCAGTTCCTTTGCACCTTCGCCGGCAAATACCAGATCAGAGGATTCTGTCAGGATATTTGTCAGCAGGAAGAACAGCATTTCATCCTTCTTCACAACGCTTTCCATATATGCAGCGATCTGAGGACGCAGCTGTTCCAGTTCCCCTCTGTCCATAGAAGAGATCTGGCCTGCGCCGAAGCTTTTGCCATGACCGCTGAATTTCTTGAAGTCCTGATAGAAGATTTCTTCCGGTGTTTTATCCGCCAGACTGCTGCCTGCACGGAACATTTTTTCCGCATGATCCTGAATATCAATACCTGCGATCTTCGCCAGGGCTTCTGCGGTCTTTTTGTCCTTCGCTGTGCAGGTAGGAGAGCGGAACATCAGTGTATCAGACAGGATGGCGGAGCAAAGCAGGCCCGCAATGGCAGGTTCCACTTCCACGTCGTTTTCCTGATACATTTCGTAGATAATGGTCGCTGTGCAGCCTACAGGCTGGTTGCGGAAATATACGGGCAGTGTGGTTTCCAGACTGCCAATACGATGGTGGTCGATGATCTCCAGAATTTCTGCTTCCTCGATGCCGTCTACCGCCTGAGACATTTCATTATGGTCTACCATGATAATTTTCTTGTTTTCCTGGGCCAGCAGGGAACGTCTGGACAGCATCCCGCAGTAATGACCTTCTCTATCCAGAACAGGGAAATCTCTGTGTCTGATCTTTGCCAGCGTACCTTTGATATCGCTGATGAAATCTTCGCTGCCAAAAGTGATCAGGTTATCTTTCTTCATGAAATAACGAACAGGTGCAGACTGGGAGATCAGTCTTGCCACCATAAATGTATCATGGGGTGTACTGATAACTTTACATCCTTTTTCCTGTGCCAGTTTCTGAATCGTTTTGGAAATGGGCGCACCGGTGCAGACCACGATACAGCCGGCATCCATCTCGATACCGCAGAGCTGGTTTTCAAAACGGTTGCCTGTCAAGAGCATATCGCCGTCTTCCACATAGTTTTCCAGCAGGTCAGGGTTTGCCGCACCGATCAGGATCTTACCCTTTGTGATTTCTTCTTCAGGGTCACCCACGATCATAGTGCCGTCGATAGCATCCAGAACATTCGTATATTTTGTGCGGGACATGGCAAGGATACGCGTTTCATAAATATCCATATTCGCTGTGGCAATGTCCTTTACGGAAATAATGCCCTGCAGCCTGCCATTATCATCATCCACAACAGGCATAGTAGATTCCTGCAGGTCTCTCATGGTGTTCCATGCATTTTTGATGGAAATATCAGATGTCAGCACAGGGGTGGGCTTAATGCTTACGTCCTTTACCTGTGTCCCCACATGATCCAGCAATTCAGGTGTTTCCACACCAAAAAAGTCCAGTACATATTTTGTCTCGTTATTCACTTCGCCTGCTCTTTTGGCAACAAATTCGCCGTCTCCGATTTTATTTTTCAGAGCTGCATAGGCAACTGCAGAACAGATAGAGTCTGTATCCGGATTTTTATGTCCAATGATGAAGGTTTTCTTTTCTTTCAGCATGTTTCTCCTCCTTGTCCCAAATCTCATTTCTATATTTATCAGCATATAAATGCCAAAACTCTCTCAATTTTAGTATATCTTTCAAGGTCAGTCCCGTCAACGTCTGACAGGGGCATAGCAAAATAAAAAAAGAACGCTCACCAGCGTTCTTTGAGAGGCGCCACCCGGATTCGAACCGGGGGTAGAGGTGTTGCAGACCTTTGCCTTACCACTTGGCCATGGCGCCATATGTAACTTCTATTAGTATACCACCTTTTTATGTTTCGTCAATCCTTTTTTTGTTCTTTTCACGGCACATAAACACAGAGCGGTTATGAAAACCGCTCTGTTATTTTCTTATTTGAAAGACGGTGCCTTTCCCGCCACAGTACCCAGGTCTGATTTCGGAGAAGGCTTAGATAAATCAAAAAACAGCTTCGCATCCTTTGTTGTCCCAAAATCCCGATTGGAGCCAGTGTCTCTCACCTTGTTGAATGCTTCCTGGAACATAGCATTATGGGCTTCCTCCCGATTCAGCAGGAAATCAATGGTCTCTCTGACTTTTTTGTCATTGATCTGACGATACAGATATTCATAAACCACCTTTGCCCGCTGTTCAGACGCAATATTGGAAAGCAGATCGGCACACAGATCGCCGGTCACTGTCACATAGTCTCCTGTCCAGGAATAACCGCTGGCATTGATGAGCCCCGGTGCTAGCCCCAGCAGAA
>JAFRZQ010000278.1 GCA_017442465.1 Anaerotignum sp.
AGCTGCATCCTTTTCGATATGCTTGCGATATTCTTCCAGAGTAGTCGCACCGATCAGTTGGATCTCGCCCCTTGCCATGGCAGGCTTCAGGATATTGGATGCATCAATGGCACCTTCCGCCGCCCCGGCACCGATGATCGTATGGATCTCATCCACGAAAAGAATGATATTCCCATCGGCACGGACTTCTTCCAGTGCTTTTTTCATACGTTCCTCAAATTCACCGCGGTATTTGGAACCGGCAACCATGGCAGACAGATCCAGACTGAAGATTTTCTTGTTTCTCAGGGTATCAGGGATATCCCCTTCTGCGATTTTTTGTGCCAAACCTTCCACAATAGCGGTTTTGCCGACACCGGGATCACCAGTCAGGCAGGGATTATTTTTCGTTCTTCTGCTCAGTATCTGCACGATACGATCGATTTCTGTATCTCTGCCGACGATGGGATCAAACTTTCCCTGTTTCGCCATCAGAGTCAGATTTCTGCTGAATTTTTCCAGAGTTTCTGTTTCAGATTTTTCTTCTTTTTCAGGATTATGATTCATACCCATAGCTCCTGCGGGTTGGGCTTCGCTCTCTCCCAGCATCAGCATGATATCTTCATATAGCGTCTGGATATTCACGCCCAGACCAGTCATGATTTTTACAGCAATGGTATCAGTTTCACGAAGCAATGCAATCAGGATATGCTCCGTCCCAGCCAGTTCTGCCCCCATTCCCAGCGCTTCCTGTACACTCATCTCAATTACACGCTTTGCACGGGGAGTATAGTCTTTTGGACTGTCATGTTTCTGTTTCTTCGCCTGCATGCCGGCGATGCGCTCCATCACCTGATGATAGGTCACATTCTGGGTTTCCAGTGCCTTTGCGGCAACGCTTTCCTGCACCAGGGTCAGCCCCAGGAGGATATGCTCTGTACCTACATATTCATTGCCAAGGGTGCCTGCAGCTTCTTTTGCCCGTTTCAGCACTTCTTTGGCTTTCTGTGTATATTTCTCATGCATGTTATTCACCTTCCTCGGTCAGTTTGTTAGCCAACTAAAGTCGTGACTGCTAATTTATTGATAAAATAAAAAGACATTTCTGCCTTTTTATTTTTGTTCATCATTACAGTACTCAATTATATATCATTCTACTGGAAAATGCAAAGGGTTCTTTCTGCCGCTTTCTTACAATTCTCTTAATGCATCAGCAAACAGAGAAAAAGGCTCTTTTTCCGGTTTTGCAGTCAATACAAAAGGTTCTTTTGTTTTCGGATGGACGCCTTCCAGTTTATAAGACCAGAGAGCAATCTCTGTTTTTCCTCTTTTGGAGAAATTCTTATGATATTTCTTATCGCCCCAGATAGGAAAGCCTGCATAGGAGGTCTGTACACGAATCTGATGATGACGCCCTGTTTCCAGTTTGATCTCTGCCAGTGTCAGCCAGCCCATATCCGTTTCCACTTCTGCCATTTTTGTATAATGAAGGATGGCTTTTTTCGCACCCTTTCTGTCTTTGGATACCACCTCAGAAAGGTTGGTACGGGCATTTTTCAGAAGATAATCCTCCAGTGTTCCC
>JAFRZQ010000279.1 GCA_017442465.1 Anaerotignum sp.
ACAGCACTGGTCTTCTTACCATTTTTACCATCTCTGCTCCAGCGGCGATTTTCTGCCTCAGCATTCTTTTCTGTAATTGCACTGTTTGTTTTGCCATTTTTGCCATCTATACTCCACTGGCGTTTTTCAACTTCAGATGTCTTTTCGGTAACTGCACTGTTTGTTTTACCATTTTTGCCATCCATGCTCCACTGACGTTTTTCTGCCTCAGACGCCTTTTCAGTGATTGCACTGGCGGTATCACCATTTTCGCCGCTCATACTCCAGCGGCGGCCTTCTGCTTCCGTATCTTTTTCCGTTTTCGCACTGGCGGTATCGCCATTTTCGCCGCTCATGCTCCAACGACGACCTTCCGCTTCCGTATCTTTTTCCGTTTTTGCACTGGCGGTATCGCCATTTTCGCCACTCATACTCCAGCGGCGGCCTTCTGCTTCCGTATCTTTTTCCGTTTTCGCACTGGCAGTATCGCCATTTTCGCCACTCATGCTCCACTGGCGTTTTTCTGCTTCAGTATCTGCTTCTGTTCTGGCGCTGGATGTCTTGCCACTTTTGCCATCCATACTCCACTGACGGCCTTCCGCTGCGGTGTCTGCTTCCGTTCTCGCACTGGTGGTACTGCCATTCTGACCGCTCATGCTCCACTGACGTTTTTCTGCCTCAGTATCCGCCTCTGTTCTCGCACTGGTGGTTTCGCCATTCTGTCCACTCATACTCCACTGGCGTTTTGCCGCTTCCGTATCCGCCTCTGTTCTGGCACTGGATGTCTTTCCGTTACTGCCATCCATACTCCATTGGCGTTTTGCCGCTTCCGTATCCGCTTGTGTCTTAGCACTGGCAGTTTCTCCATTTTTGCCATCTATACTCCAGCGACGGCCTTCTGCTTTGCTGCCTGCTTCCGTTTTGGCATTTGTATTTTCCTTCGGATTAGAAATTGTCCACTTGCCGGATGTGTTGCTGTCTTCATTTTCTTTCGGCAGGTCTGTTCCGCTGGGTTTCTGGGCACTCTGTTTGCCCTGCCCTTCCACTGTGCCGTCAAACTTCCATTTTCGGTCTGCGATCCCATCTGTTACGGAAATATCCGCATCATCGAACTTCTGGGCACTCTGCGTTCCTTTGCCTTTGTAATTATCCTTATCAAAAGCCCATTTTCTTTCTGCAGGTGCTGTGATTTCGTCGCTTTCTCCGTTTTCTGCCTCGTCGCTTTCTGTTTTCTTCGGCAAATCCACTTCTGTCAGCGGCAGCGCACTTTGTGTGCCTGTACCGTCAAATTTCCATTTGCGATTTGCCACCTTGTCTTCTGCCGAAATATCTGCGTCTGCAAATTTCTGGGCACTTTGTGTGCCTGTGCCTTTATAATTATCCTTATCAAAGCCCCATTTTCGGTCTGTGACCTTATCTTCTGCGGAAATATCTGCATCCTCAAACTTATGCGCACTCTGTATACCTGTGCCTTTGGAATTCTTTTTATTTTCTTTATCAAAAGCCCATTTTCTTTCGGGGGCTGCTACGATTTCATCTGTTTCGCCGCCTTCTGCTTCATCAGCAGCGGTCTTTTTCGGCAGATCGATTTCCATATGTTTCTGGGCACTCTGTACACCTGTCCCATCAAACTTCCATTTTCTGTCCGCCACCAGATCTGTCGCAGAGACATCATCCGCAAGGGGTTTCTGGGCACTCTGAGTACCTGTACCCTTAAAGTTATTTTTGTCAAATGCCCATTGTCTCAGTTCAGGAACATTATCCATACTTTCTACTGTCCTGATCGCCTGCTGCAGTTTATTGCCTTCCACCTTACGTCCGTCAAATTCCCATACAGGGCCGTCGGAACCGGCGTGGACAGGGATCGTCACTTCCGTCATTTCACGGTAACCAATAACGATGGTTTCTGTCAGCAGTCCGCTTTTTTCCGCATTCAGTTCACCAAAGGTCTTGCTCATGACCGTACATCCGGTAAATACAAACGTTCTTTTGGATTTACCGAAATCATTTGGAAATGGTGACACCATCAGGATCACAGGAAGCACCAGCTCTGCACCAAGCGGCAGGATGGGCATCAGGTCTGTTCCCACATAACGCTCTACGGTAAAGGTAAAAGGCTTTGTGATGGGTTTGCGCAGAAGATGCACATAGTCATTCAGGCCGCCTTCCTGCACATAATCAAATTCATTCTCTTTTGTAAAGCTATGCACCGCTTTGCAGGGCAGGTCATACATGCCTTCCACGCGCAGCATATAGTTATAGCTGACCAGTACATCATGGCCGCCGGCGTTGCTGAAAAATGCAACTTCGGATTTTTCATTATGGCGATCGGTAAGTTCTACTGTGCGATCGGTATATTCATTTTCATTTGCCATAGAACTTCACCTCACCTTCTCGTCGGTTTCATATCCAGAATACTTTTTTCCTTGCTTTGCTTAGAGGGAGCCAACTCTTTATTGATCGCGCTGATTTCACTGCACCAGCGTCTCCTTGTCACATGGTCCATCTTCAGCACTTCTTCACTGCTCCAGTGGAAGTAATAGGAAATAAAGGACATCTCCTTATACATTTCCTTTTCCGGATAAAGTTTTATCCCTCTTGCGTAAAATTTATAGGCACCTCGTGTCTATGACCGCATTCGGGGCATACCACCTGCATCACAGGAGGTGTAATGTCGTTGATTTTCTGATACATATCCTGCAGGAATGCCAGATCTGCTGTAAACAGGCGTTCCATATGAGTCGCAGTGATGACTTCCAGACCTTCGATCTCCGTAATGACCTTGGAAAGGATCACGATGGTCAGATAGGAAGGATTGCTCAGCACACGGGGATCTCTGGTTGCGCTGATTTCATCCCCGGCAGTTGCCAGACGCATTTTGCCTCTTCTGTGTACTTCGCCGTTATTATCTACATAGCCTTTGGGTAATGTGAATTCATAAATCGTTTCCATAGTTCACGTTCCTTTCTGTAAATCCATTTAGAACACTCATTTCTGCACTGTTTTTGCAATGTAAAAATCAATCCTCTAAATCCCATCCGGGCCATGCCCCCAAAGGGGCACGGCCATGATGAGAATTATTATTTGATTTTGATTCCCCCTGATTAGTTAGGGATGATCAGTTCTTCATAAGCCAGTTCCACTGTTTCGATGGCAACTTCACTCTGAGAAGCATTCAGATCGGGAGCTGTATATTTTGTTACCCATGCGTTTGTCAGAACCCAAACTCTTGTACCGGAGATTGTTTCTACCAGAGACTGGGGTGCGCCGCCGTTGATATCGATCATTTCAATCTGTACACGGCTTCGAGGCATTTCACCACGAACTTCGGAAACACATTCCTGAATCCATGTCTTGAATGCACTGTCCAGTGTATAGCCGAATTTCAGTGTAACATTACCATGTTTTACCAGGCCAGGGATCTTTACGGGAGCCAGGCTGTGTGCGTTGCCCTGACGGAATTCGATCACATCTACAGTTGCCTCGATACCGCTCACTTCGCTGAAAGCAGCTGTGCCGCTTACGCCATCCACAGTAACGAGGAAATTCATCTTGGTCAAAGGATATGCCAAGCCATTGCCATTATCGTATGTATTTGCCATAATTCATCTTCTCCTTTACTCTAGATTCTCGCCGTCAGATTATTCTGCTGCCGCTTCACCGCCGCCAGCTTCCGCTGTCAGCTGAGATACACGGAAGATCACGAATTCAGCAGGACGAGTAGGTGCGATACCGATGTTACAGATCAGACGACCATTCATGATATCGTCTTTTGTCATAGTAGAGCTGCCGATTTCTACGAAGTAGCCTTCGGAAGGACTGGAGCCTGCCAGCATACCATTTCTCCACATATTATCCAGGAATGTGGATACTGTCAGGTTTACTCTGGACCACAGTGTGATATCGTTGGGTTCGAATACTACCCAGTTTGTATTTGCCTTGATGCTTTCTTCCACATAGATGAACAGTCTTCTTACGTTCACATAACGGAATGTAGAGTTGCTGCTTGCTGTTCTTGCGCCCCATACACGGATGCCCTGACCGGGGATCTGGCGGATCAGGTTGATACCTTCGGGATTCAGGATATCCTGTTCGCCTTTTGTATAGTTTGTTTTCAGACCTGTGCAGTAAACTGTTTCATTTGCAGGTGCTTTATGTACGCCTCTTGTCATATCTGTTCTTGCGTAGATACCCATAACTGCACCAGAAGGAGGGATGTAGCCGGGTTTCTTTGCTGCTCTGTCATATACCTGGATCCAGGGATGATACATTGCAGCGTATGTGCTGTCGATCATACCTCTGTATTCGATCAGATCTTTGGGTTTTGCCATATCTGCAGGCATATCCAGAACTGCTACGCGGTTTTTCATATTTTCGCAGTGACCAACCAGCGCTACCACTACTTCGGGAATTGTTACGCCGGGAACAGCCATCATGCTTACGCTGTTGTTTTCGATGAATGCCTGGATACCTGTTCTCTGACCGGGGCCATTGTCTTCACCGATGAATGTACCGGCTGTTACTTTGTCGATGGAACCATCGGAACCGCCTGCCAGAGTGATCATGCCGCTTGTTTTGCCTTCGCCCAGAATCGCTGCAACGGGGTTACCGATTTCAGCCATGGGTTTTGCTTCTACTTTCACCAGTTCACTGCCGGACATTTTTGTACCAATGTAGTTGCTTGCAACAGGGTTGAAGCTCAGACCATTGTATACTTCTGCTTCATCATTGTAGCGAACCAGTACGTCTGTTTCTACCAGATATACCACTACAGCAGGGATGATCGCTGCGTCTACAACATCAGCTTCGAAAGCCTGTTCAAATGTTACTACGTTATCATAGATCATCTGGATACGGTTGTATTCTTCGCCAACCTTAACCAGATCGCCTTCTTTGAAGCCTGCAACGGATTTTGCAGCATAGGATGTGTCGCCTGTTTTTTCCATCAGCTGCATTTTTCTTTTTGTTACTGTGGAGAAGGATACCTGAATGCGGTTGCCCCATTTGCCTTCGTTTGCTGCTTTGAAGGACAGAGCACCTGCTTCCAGTTCTGCACATTTTGCGTCTTCGGGTACAACACGGCTTACGTAGCATCTTGTACCGCCGTTTGCGAAGAACTGTTCTACGGCATAAGCCAAATAACGATATTCTTCGTGAGTGAATTCGCTCAGGAAATCACCAAATGTTCTTCTGAATGCTGCAAATGTTGTCACCAGAACGGGAGCACCAACGGATGCGCCTCTTTCAGCCAGGCCTACAAAACCTGCTGCACTTGTGCCAACGCCTTCGATAGAACGAGGGGAATGATCATATTCCTCAACATATACACCGGGAGATAAATATTCTGCCATGTTTATTCCTCCTTTTCTAAATTAACCAGTCATGGTTTTCATTTGCCCTGGGGAGATAATGGATATCATCCCCATTCCCATGCCGCACAGCAGCATGGCATCCTGTGTTAAAACCGGTTTTCCGCCAATCAGGACGGTCGGTTTCGTTGCCCGCCATGGTCCTGCGGGCACCATCGTGCAGGGCTGCGGGGTCAGAACCCCCAGTGCCGCTGCTGTTGCCGCCGCCACCTGCGGATTTGCCAGAGAAGAACACATTCCGAAAGAGGTGATATTGCTGCCAAACTGAATATCCATAATGGTTGCGATCGGCTTGGAGCTGCCCAGGGTCATCAGCTGTGATGTTACCATCAGCGTTGCAGGCATCGTCCCAAAGGGACACATCAGCTTTGCACCGCTTACAACAACTACGCCCATTTAAACCTCCCTTTCTTCTTCTGTTTCTTTCTGACATTCCAAAAAGTTTCCTTCCTGGCGGAAATCTACTTTTTGATAGAAGGTGTTTCCATTCGCCACAAATCGTACCAGATACTGTGCGATTTCGTCATTTCTAACCTTCAGAACATAATCCCCCTGCTCATTGGTCTGTCCGAAAATGACCCTTACGATGGGTGTATTGATGAAAACTTCCTGCTCTAATCTTTTTTTGCATTTGATGGCCTGTAAGGATATTTCCTTTTCCAGTTCAAAATGCTCATAGGCAGTGCGTTCTCTGTTCAACAATCCGTAATGGGTATGATGGAAACGAATGTTTTTTGAATTCAGGATCGTCATGATCCTTTTTCTGGCATCAAACTCTTTGATGCAGCAATTCGCATCTGTCAGCGAAACTGCTTCAATTTCCTCTATCCCCGGCAAATTGCCCCGTAGGGTGAGAACATTCTCCAGAACCGGGTTATCAAGCGGAATCAGGTAAACATCACGGACAGGCATGTTTTCTTCCTGTTCGGGATATGTGATCCTGACTGTTCGGGGTTCATATCCGTAAACATGAATCTCCATGTCAAAATCTTCTCTGCCGCTGTTCAGGAACAGATATAATCCACCGCCTCTGGGAATCGCCGTTTTCGCCGGGGACTGGGTGAAAAAGCGGGTGTTTCTCTCCTCAATGACCTTGCCTGTCACGCTGTCAAGCAGCCGCAGTGCCAGATCCAGTCGGTGATGGATGGTTGCCTGTGCTCCCATGCTGTTCTACCTCCTTTCCTACTCGTCTGAGCCTTGAATATGTATTCCAAAGGTTGCGTCCACAACTCTGGGAGTATCAACAACAACCTCACTGGACAAGAATACGGGGCCTGCCTTATAAAACAGGCTGACCTGATAGGGTTTATTGATAGCCTGCCACACCCTTACCTTTTCCTCCAGCGTGATCTTCGCCTGAGAAAGGACGATGGGCGGCTCATTGCTCTCCAGCCATGTCTGCAGCTGGTTGGGCATTACAGAATTATTATCATTGACGATCTGTGCCACACGGCCCAGAATTTTCTGGATATCCAGCGCCTTCAGCCCCATCTGGGAGGAGCCGTTGATGAACACCATGTAGTAAAGATCGTAAGGTTTCGGCGCCTTCTGCAGCCTTACCTGCCCTGCAGGCATATAGGGCGGCGACGCCATACCGGCTGTTTCCCGAATATCATACAGATATAAACCAAGGATATAGTCTACATCCTGATCCGCCGGGGAGGATACCTGAATGTTATTGGCTGAGGGGATGGGTTCGGGACACATCTTTCCTCTCAGCGTGCGGACGATATAATTACTTACGTCAGCTATGATCGGA
>JAFRZQ010000280.1 GCA_017442465.1 Anaerotignum sp.
GATAATTCTAATCCCGCCATCTTTGGCAGTATGGTGGTAGGTGCCCAGGATAAAAATAAAATGAATCATGTGCGTCTGGAGTTGCCAGATGATTTGATTTTTGCTACAATGGTTCCTGATTTTCCAGTTTCTACCCATGATGCCAGAAGGGTATTGCCCGATAATTACACCCGAGGGGATATGGTGTTCAACGCATCCCGTGCGGCACTTCTGGTGGCGAGCATGATGACTGGAAAATATGAGAACTTTGATATGGCTATGGAGGATTGTGTGCATCAGCCTTACCGCGCACAGCTGATCCCCGGCATGAATGAAATATTCAAACACGCCAAGGAATATGGTGCCGTTGCCTCTTATCTGAGCGGCGCAGGGTCTACCCTGATGGCAATGGTGACAAAGGACAAGGCGGAAGAATTTGAAAGAAAAATGTCCGAATATTTAGGCACTCTGTCCCATAACTGGGAACTGAAGCTTCTGAAGGCAGATATGCAGGGTGTACTGGTCGAGACAGAATAACAGGAGGAATGGAAAATGTTGATCGTGCAGAAATACGGCGGCAGTTCCGTCGCAGATGCAGAAAGAGTGCTCAATGTTGCAAAACGCATCATGAGAACAAGAATGGAAGGACATGACGTAGTGGTTGTGTTGTCTGCACAGGGCAAAACAACAGATGGTCTGATCGCGAAGGCGAAGGAGATCAATCATAAGCCCAGCCGCAGAGAAATGGATATGCTTTTATCTACAGGCGAACAGCAGTCTGTAGCATTGATGGCTATGGCGATCAGCGCCATCGGCGGCAGAGCAGTTTCTCTGAATGCGGCACAGGTTGGCATCGAAACTACGAATACATACAGCAATGCAAGGATCCGTACCATCAATACAGAACGTATCGAAAATGAACTGGAAGAAGGCAGCATCGTTCTGGTAACAGGTTTCCAGGGCATCAATGCCATGGGCGATACCACAACACTGGGCCGCGGCGGTTCTGATACATCTGCGGTTGCACTGGCAGCTGCTCTGGGTGCGGATATCTGTGAAATTTATACAGACGTAGAAGGCGTTTACACAGCAGACCCCCGCGTAGTGCCTGATGCGGTAAAACTGGATGAGATCAGCTACGACGAAATGCTGGAACTGGCATCTTTGGGTGCAAAGGTACTGCATCACCGTTCTGTGGAAGTAGCGAAAAAATACAATGTGAAACTGGTGGTACGTTCCAGTATGTCTGAAGCGGAAGGTACTGAAGTTAAGGAGGATGTAAAGATGGAAAGAATGCTGGTAAGCGGCGTTGCAGCAGATAAAAAGGTTTCTCGTATTTCTGTTATGGGCGTAAAGGACGAACCCGGTAAGGCCTTCGAAATTTTCTCCCTGATGGCAAAGGAAAAAGTAAGCGTAGATATCATCCTGCAGTCTGAAGGTGCAGACGGCAGACAGAATATCTCCTTTACCATTGGTGAAGACGATCTGGATATCGCCCTGAAAGCACTGGAAAAGAATAAAGCAAGACTGACAGCCCAGGAGATCCTGCATGATGAAAACACAGCAAAACTGTCCATCGTAGGTGCAGGTATGGCGACAAACCCCGGTGTTGCTGCCATGTTCTTTGAAGCAATGTATGATGCAGGCGTAAATATTCAGATGATCTCCACATCCGAAATCAAGATCACAGTCCTGATCAATAGAGACGACGTGGATGTTGCTATGAAAGCCGTACACGATAAATTCAAAATGGCATCCGTAAACATGAGAAAATTCGGTGCTGACGAATAATCGATGAGAATCAAAAGACACTATCGAAAGATAGTGTCTTTTTTATTTATGGGTATTATGGCTTTTTGGAATAAGTCTGGTCTGTCAGGGCAATGATCTCCGGCAGATGTGCCATGATATCATCATGACCATAATAGAAGAAGGCCATGACTTTATCGCCCTTGCGGAACAGGATCTTTTTGCTGCCATCTTCTCCATAGCAAACGCCTTCGTCGATGTTTTCATCATAAATGCGGGCGAATCCTGTTTCGTCGTAGATATGCCATTTGATCATGGCATCATAGAAGGGCTTCGCCAGAAATTCAAACCGCAGGTCGTGATATTCCACCTTGATGGAAGGGGAATAGATGCCGCTGTCATCGTTCCAGCGTCGGTCAGGAACGGTGCCCTCCTGTCGGATCTCATACTGGATGGGAGCGAAGAAGGAAGTCCAGTAATGTACCTTGTTGTTATATCCGTCATATTCGTCCAAGGCAAAGTTTGGGTCTGTCTCAATGGTTTCCAGAGAAACATAGGGGAGAGGCTGGTTCACTTCTTCCAGGGGCATCCGCCAGCTTTGGCCAAAGAGACTGTACACATGAAAGAGGATAGCAAGCAGAAAGGTATGATA
>JAFRZQ010000281.1 GCA_017442465.1 Anaerotignum sp.
CAATGGCATTGTCGATGCTTTCGCCGTATGCGATGCCTACGGTTACCACAGCGTTGATGAATTCACGGCAGTTGTTTGTTACAGTACCGATGGAACCGTTGGGGATGATGTGCACGGAGCCGAAGGGGTCACGCAGTGTTGTAGAACGCAGTGTTACGCTTTCTACAGTGCCTGTGATGCCCTGAATGGTTACGATATCACCTACTGCATAATGATCTTCAAACAGAATGAAGAAGCCTTCCATCATATCGCCTGCGATGCCCTGCGCGCCCAGACCAATGGCAACAGAGCCTGCGGAAGCGATTACCACCAGAGATTCTGTGGAAACGCCCAGCTGTTTCAGTATGGACATCAGACCGATGAAATAGATCACATATTTCAGAATGCTGCCTGCAACAGTGCTCAGGGTGCTGGCCTTTCTTTCGGACATGGCCATTTTCTTTCTCTGTACCTGTGCTTCCAGAACTTTATTGATTAGCTTGCTGGAAAGTCTGATCAGTACCCAGCAGAGGAACAGTGTAAATAAAATCTGTAAAATTTTCATACCCAGCGCCATTACGCCTGTCAGGGCGACGGAGCTGCTCATGCCCCATACAAAATCGTTAAATGCATTCATGTTAAATTACCTCCTGTTTCTGTTTGTGGCCTGCGGCAGCCTTTAGAAATGCCGTAAACAGCAGACCCATTTCTTCTGTTTTCATGGCCTCGGGATGCCATTGCACACCCACCGCAAAGGAGCAGTTTTCATGCTCGATGGCTTCGATGAGCCCGTCTGCACTTCTGGCGATGGCCTTGAAGCCTTCCCCCAGTTCGGAGCAGGACTGATGGTGCAGGGTGTTAACGATGGTGCGTCTGTTTTCCCAAAGGTCAGTTAATAAGGTGTTGTCTTCCACGAAGATGCTGTGGGTGCCATAGGAACGGGGTGCCTGCTGGATATGTTTCAGGGTGGTTCCTGCCTGCACGCCGATGTCCTGATAGATCTTGCCGCCGGTGACGATATTCATCACCTGCATGCCGCGGCAGATGCCCAGCAAAGGCAGGTCTTTTTCCAGAGCCTCCCGGCAGATACGCATTTCGTAGGCATCCCTGAGAGGGTTGATCTCTCCGCTCTGATGGAGGGGTTCTTCCCCGAAGAGAAGCGGATCGATATCGCCGCCGCCGGTCAGTAAGAGACCGTCCAGAAAATCGGGCAGTTCCTGATGGGGCAGGAGTGCAATGGGAACGCCTCCGGCCTTTTCGATGGCAAGCACATAATCCTCATGGAGAGAATATTCTTTGCTTTCGTAAGAGTAGTTCGGCGAAATGCCGATGACAGGTTTTCTTCTCATGCTTCTGAACTCCTTAAAAAGTTTCCTTATCAGTATACAGAAGAAGCCGGGATTTTGCAACGAATTGGGTAAAAACTTAAGAAAACGTTAGGAAATAAGGGGGACTTGCGGTAAGCAGGGCAGGTGTGTTACAATAAACTGTGTATGAGAAGAATACAAACGGCTTTTTCCTGTGTATCCTGCAGAGGAAAAGAGAAAAATATAGACAGGAGATGAAACGAGAATGAAAACAATCGGCATCATCGGCGCGATGGCTGAGGAGATCGCGTATCTGAAAGAAAAGGTAGAGGTCGTAACAACAAAAAATGTCATCGGTCTGGATTTCCATGTGGGGAAATACTGCGGCAACAGTATCGTGCTGGTCATCAGCGGCATTGGGAAGGTCAATGCAGCGGTCTGCACACAGGTGCTCATCGATCATTTTGGTGTGGATTATATCATCAACACAGGTGCAGCAGGTGCTTTACATGATGAACTGCGTATTGGTGATATCCTGATCTCCACAGATGCAGTGCAGCATGATATGGATGTTTCTGCCCTGGGTGACCCTGTAGGCACCATTCCCAGACTGGCAGAAAGCTATTTCAAGGCGGATGAAGCACTCGTAAAAATTGCTCAGGAAGCAGCAGCGGAATCCGCGGAGGATTATAAAGTCCTCCTTGGCAGAGTTGCCTCCGGCGATCAGTTTATCGGTACAAAAGAAGGCAAGGAACGCATCAAGAAATATGTACAGGGCGACTGTGCAGAAATGGAAGGGGCGGCGATTGCCCATGCCTGCTGGCTGAACCGTATTCCGTTTGTTGTTATCCGTGCAATTTCTGACAGTGCAGATGAAGAGGCGAATATGTCTTTTGATCAGTTTGTTCTGCTGGCGGCAAAACGCAGCAGCGAACTGGTAGAAAAAATGCTGGAAAAAATGTAATTTGTTATATACAGAAGGGAAGGATCTTCAATGACAGCAAAGACTCATGGTTATATCACAAAAGAAATCGAACTGGAACAGATCTATCAGTTCGTACTGAAATATTTCGACCCCGAAGCAAAGGTAAACCGTTATGAAAACCGCTTTGGTGAAAGCAACGAAATGGCAGTTTATTTCACATACAAAGGGGAAGAAAGAAGACTGTTTACTATGGTTTATAAGAGCCGCAAATTCTCCAGAACAGGCGATAAGGCAAGACTGGTTTTCCTGGATCTGGACTACTGGGGCCACAGCGTAGAGATCATGCGCTCCATCATGTCTTACTTCAGCGGCTGGCTGGATGAAAATGACTGTGATAAGGAAGATGCATACTTTATCGAAGAACAGCCTGACGGCGTAGTGCCCAATATCATCAAGATCACAAGAAAAGAACTGAACAGAAGAATGGGCGGCATGGTCGTTATCATCGAAGACGACGAAGAATAAAAAGTAAAGCCATATCCGAAAGGATATGGCTCTTTTTTATTTTTCTTTCAGGCTGGTGGAGCAGGCCATGAAATAATACTTGTTTCCATTAAAGGGGAAGGTACCTGAAGTATCCATAGGTACCTTTCTGGTATGGGCCGCATAGGAGCGGGGGTTTATCTGATTGATGAATGTTGCCATGATGGGGAAGCGAGCCTCCATGCTTTCCAGGGAAGCGTAGAATACCTTCTGGAACAGGCCTGTGCCTCTGTAGGCCTTGTCTACGCAGACGGGGCCATACTGATAGGAATTTTCTTCGGTCAGGGTCACGCCTTCGAAGGAATATTCCGCCAGGTGTTCGATCATATAGGTGAAGAGGGGCCACTGTGCCCAGAAGGACCAGGGAGCCGCGGTGGCAAATGCCACGACCTTATCGTTATCTACAGCGATGATGACGCCTTTCTCTTTTTCGATAAGCGTTTCCATCTGTTCATCGGTAAAATAGGTGGTAACGAAGCCTTCCTTCTGTTCTTCTTCCGTGAGGCTGCTGACATGGTTTGCTTTCAGAAGGGAAAGGATGCCTTTGGCATCCTGCATGGTAGCCAGTCTGATTTCCATAAAGAGCCCTCCTTTTATTCTTTCACGATCAGGTCGGTCAGAAGCTGATACAGATCAGGGTGTTCCTTCTGCATACGGATAAATTTGCCTTCTGCATTCAGGAAGCAATGTTCCGAATAGCCTTCACAGGCCAACTGTCCGTCCTGTTTTTTCATTTCATATTTGAGTTTTAATTTTACCCCTTTGAATTCCAGCACGGAAATGGTGATATCAATGATTTCTGCAAAGGTGGTGCTGTTTTTATATTTGCATTCTACTGCTGTTACGGGAGAAAAGATACCGGCCTCCTCCATTTTGTCATAGGGCCAGCCATACGCATCCAGAAAAACGGTGCGGGCTTCTTCCATCCAGCGGATGTAGTTGGAATGGTGGGTGATACCCATTTTATCTGTTTCGTAATACTGCACTTTATGTTGGTATACTTTCATGCGAAACACTCCTTAGTATTTATTGCGTACTTTTTCCGCAAAGCAGACAACGTCTTTGATTTCCAGAACGGTTCCGTCATCCAGAACGGCTTTGCCTGTCATTTTGCCAAACACCTGATGCTGATCGGAAATGAGGAATTTCAGATCTGTCAGAGCGGCACGGTCGATGATGGGCTGGAAGTCCATTTCGAAGCGTCCGTCGGAGGAAGTGAATTTCCAGGGCTTCAGGATATCATCCTCAGGGATATGGAAGGTCACATCATCCAGTTTATGGCCTTTTCCGTCATAGAACAGAATGTTTTCTGTAGCGGCGGAGGTATTGCCGAAGCCGTAGCCGATATTGAAGCCAAAGGGCTTGCCGTTTACCATGGCGTTGCCGCTGCCCCAGGACCATGTGTTGTCGTAAGTCCATACCCCTCTGCCCCAGTCCAGTGTGCCAAATGCAGTTTTAGGGTCAAATGCGTAGGTTTTGCCATCATAGGTCATGTAGCCTTTTGCCTTCATGCAGTTGGTCTTCTGGTTATAGTAAAAGGCGTGCTTTTTGTTCCAGGGGGTTGCAATGACCATGGTATCCATTTCAGGCTGTTTCATGACGATATCGCAGAAGAGAGGTTTTCCTTCCCAGAAGTCCTTAAATTCACAGACGATGCGGCGTTTGC
>JAFRZQ010000282.1 GCA_017442465.1 Anaerotignum sp.
AAGCACGGTAACGTGTTCAGCTGACCAATACTAATAGATCGAGGGCTTGACCAATATAAATGATTACTCGGATTGCTAAGTTTGTATTCAGTTTTGAAGGTGCTTCCTTCTTTGGGAGACCGTTTTATACAGGGGTATAGTTCAGCTGGTAGAGCGTTGGTCTCCAAAACCAAATGTCGAGGGTTCGAATCCTTCTGCCCCTGCCATTTTTTATAAAACAAAATGATTCGCCATTTTCATATGGCTCAGTAGCTCAGTTGGTTAGAGCGCCGGCCTGTCACGCCGGAGGTCGAGGGTTCGAGCCCCTTCTGAGTCGTTTTGAAATATGGAAGTTTAGCTCAGCTGGGAGAGCATCTGCCTTACAAGCAGAGGGTCACAGGTTCGAGCCCTGTAACTTCCATTTTCTTTGGCGGAGTAGCTCAGTTGGCTAGAGCATGCGGTTCATACCCGCAGTGTCGGGGGTTCAAATCCCTCCTCCGCTACCATAATGGGGTATCGCCAAGTGGTAAGGCAACGGATTCTGATTCCGTCATTCGCAGGTTCGAATCCTGCTACCCTAGTTCAGAGAGAGTTTTCAGAACTCTCTCTTTTTTTGCGTTCAAAAAGAAATTGACAGGTTTTGGCGTATATAGGAAAATAAAGAAAAGGAGGGGATTTGATGAAAAATTTTGATATGGTTCTGAATATAAAGGCGGCGGAACGCCGTGAAGATATCTCTGCTTTCAGCGTGGAGGAAGCTGCGAAAGCCCACAGATTTCACAGCACATTTTCTGAATATAAAGAAACGCCATTGGTTTCTCTGGGAAAACTGGCAGAAAAAATGGGCGTGAAAAGTATATATTTGAAGGATGAAAGTTTTCGCTTTGGACTGAATGCCTTTAAGGTTCTGGGGGCAGGCTATGCCATTGCCAATGAAATTGGCAAAAGAATTGGAAAAGACATTGCGGAACTGTCTGCAGAAAGCATCCTTTCCAAGGATACAAAGGAAAAAATCGGCGATATTACCTTTGTAACGGCGACGGACGGTAACCATGGCAGAGGTGTGGCGTGGACAGCGAATCAGCTGGGGCAGAAATCTGTGGTTTATATGCCCAAGGGCAGTGCATTGGAACGACTGGAAAATATCCGCAAGGAAGGTGCAACAGCGGATATTATGGATATGAATTATGATGAGGCCGTGCGTCTGGCTCAGAAAATGGCGGAGGAAAAAGGTTGGGTCGTGGTGCAGGATACGGCCTGGGAAGGATATGAAGACATTCCCAGATGGATCATGCAGGGATATACGACCATGGGGTATGAGATCATGGAACAGATACCTGAAAAGCCCACACATATTTTCCTGCAGGCAGGTGTGGGAAGTATGGCTGGGGCGATGACGGGATTTTTCTCCAATCTGTATGCGGAAGAAAAGCCTATGATCGTCATTGTAGAGCCTGCCAAGGCGGATTGTCTCTATCAGACAGCAAAAGCTGATGACGGCAAATTGCATATCGTTACAGGAGATATGGATACCATCATGGCGGGGCTTGCCTGCGGAGAACCCTGTACCATCGGCTGGGACGTTTTGAAGGGCTATGCCGATGCATTTATCCGCTGCCCTGAATATATGGCGGCAGATGGGATGCGTCTTCTGGCGGCTCCTGTAAAGGGCGATACGGCGGTAGTTGCTGGCGAAAGCGGTGCGGCAGCATTTGGGGCTATGGCAAATATTCTCCTGGATGAAGAACTTGCGGAATATAAGAACCTGCTGAAACTGGACGAAAATTCCCGCATCCTGTGCATCAGCACGGAAGGAGATACAGACAGGGAAAACTATCAGAATGTAGTTTGGGGTGGTAAATATTCCAAATATGATGAATAAGGAGGAATGGCTATGAAATGTCCTTATTGTCAGAAAGAAATGGAAAAAGGTTTTATCCAGTGCAGGGATGGTGTTCACTGGACACCGAAGAAGCAGCTGGTGGCGGCATTGTCGGAATTTGGGAAAGACAGTGTATCTTTGGAGAATGGTGTAGGAAATAACAGAGCAGTATACGCTTATAAATGCGGCGAGTGCCAAAAAGTAATTATTGATTATGCAAAATAAGAAAGTGACAGCAATGCAGTGGCAGCTTAAGAAAACATACTTTTAAGATTTATGGATTTCTTAAACTGCACTGCGAGGATGTCCTGCAATAAGAAAACATTTTGTTTTCTTGTCAGGACTCCTCTGAGCTGTCACTTTTTATTTTATAAAATGATATTCCAGATAGAAAAAATCGGGAAATTCCTTTTCGGCAAAGGAAACCATTTCTTTTGGAAAACCGGCAGGCAGAAGGGATTTTTCTCCGATGCAGATGCCGCCGATCTTTTCAGCCAGTTTCTGGCTGGAGATGTTATTTTTCTTTATTTTGCTATAAAAATATTCGTTTTTCAGCAGGTTTTTTGCATGAGAAAGAAACGGTGGCAGGACTTCCGCAGCGATGCCTGTATGGTGATATTCCGACAGGAGGTCGATCCCCAGCTCAGGCGTGGTTGAAAACACCCATTGCAGCTGACAGAAACCGCAGAAAGTCTCTGTATCCCTCTGCAGAATAGAACAGGTCAGATGGTCTTCGGAAAGAAGGTCTTCCCATGCAAGGACGTTTTCTGCAGTTTGCAGGAAGGCAGGACTTTCTGCCTGTGCCAGTGTTTCGTATTTTTCTTTTTCCCTCGGCAGGATGCGGCGAAGGATATAGTGTTCTGTTGTAAGAAAGATGTCGTTGGCATCGAAAAGGTCGTCAAATTTCATGGTGCGCCTCTTTTCTTTTTCAGAAGGTGGTAAATCAGGGTACATAGACCGGCCCCAATCAGGAAGGTCAGGAACAGGAACCAAAGTACCAGCCAGAGGATGAGATCCCAGCCGGTGATGATCTGGCAGGCTATTTCGCAGCAAAAGAATCCTATGGCAGAGAAAATGATAAATCCCCATTTTCCAAATCCTTTGCAGTGTTGAAAGAGAACGATCTGAACGATGATACCGATGAAAAAACAGAGCCAGAACAGGCAGAACAGAAAAGGATTATCCGGATGGAAGGGGACATGGAGCAAACCAACTTCCAGGGCTTCAAAAATCGTCGGACGCATAGGTTCACCTGCCTTTCAAAATACTATATAGTGTAATTTTACACTGGAATCGAAAAAATGGCAATAGAAGGGAAAGATTTGCTTGACAGAAAGGCGAAAAACGGATATAGTGGTCTGAAATCGTTGCAAAAGAAGGAGGGCGCGGATATGCGGATCGGTTCCGGTTATGATGTGCATAAACTGGTGGAAGGCAGAGACTGTATCATTGGGGGTGTGAATATTCCTTATGAAAAAGGGTTGCTGGGTCATTCTGATGCGGATGTGCTGCTCCATGCCATTTCCGACGCACTGCTGGGGGCGGCGGCCATGGGAGATATCGGGAAACATTTTCCTGATACAGATCCGCAGTTCAAAGGGGCGGATAGCAGAAAATTATTGTCTTATGTTTTGAACTTGATTTCTGAAAAAGGATACTGTATAATCAATATCGATGCGACGATCATAGCGCAAAAGCCGAAGATGGCACCCCACATTCAGAAGATGCGGGAAAACATCGCGGAAACCCTTCAGATCGATGTGGATCAGGTCAATGTAAAGGCTACTACGGAAGAGGGGCTGGGCTTTACCGGCGCAGGACTGGGCATTGCTGCTTCTGCAGTGTGCCTGCTGGAAAATAAATAAGACAAAGGTTATGATGGAAAAGAGTAATTTTTTATCCGCCTGACAGAGAATAACGGCCTTGGTGAGAGGTGATGAGAATGGGATCCATGGGATTCATGGGTTTGATTGGCATTACTTCAAGATACATTGGGTGGGAGCCGTTTACAGGTATTGGGAAAAACGAAGTGCGTTCCTGAACTGAATGGGCGAAGTAATAGTAGCCTGTTTCGCTGACAGCGTTACAGTCATTGAGGTGAGACGGTATGATTTTTATTTGCCGTCTAAGTAAAGTGGAACCGCGGATAATCTCCGTCTTTGCAATTTGTTGTAAAGATGGAGTTTTTTATTTTTCTATCAGATTTTAAGGGGGAATTTGATGTGTTGAAGGAATTCTGGAGAGAATCCGTTGAAGTGATTAAGGAAAAAGACCCTGCATTCAAAGGGGCCATCGAAGTACTGCTGTATCCCAGTTTCTGGGCAGTGGTAAATCATAGAATCGCCCATGGGTTATACAAAAAAGGGCTGCTGGTGCCTGCAAGATTTGTTTCTCAGCTGTCCCGTTTCCTGACGGGCATTGAGATCCATCCCGGTGCGACCATC
>JAFRZQ010000283.1 GCA_017442465.1 Anaerotignum sp.
CGTAGGCAAGATCTGGGAACTGGCTGACCCTGTTGTAGGCGCTGGCTACACAGACGGTCTGGTTGGTCTGCCCAACGAACTGAAACTGAAATATCTGGCAGATAATGATTTCGCAGATCTGAGCGGTGAAGCACTGGCTGATGCGATCAAAGCAGCCATCAAAGAAAAAGAAGGCGATCTGAAAGGCAACATGGCTTCCGAAGGTACAACACCTCGCCGCCTGACAGACCTGATCGGTTCCCTGTGTGACCTGACATCCGGTTCCGGTGATAAGGGTACACCCATCGTTCTGGTTCAGAACTACTTCAATAACTATGCCAATTAATTAAAAGCAATCAAAAAGGAGTGTCTTTTGACACTCCTTTTTAGATTGCTTTTTTCATTTGTGGCATATATTTTGCCAGGATCTTGATCACGATGACCTCTACGATGCCCATCCCTACCGCTTGTCCAACACGGGTGATGAAGATAGGCATAAAGGGTGTGCCATACAGGATGGAAAGCCACTTGGTATTCAGAAGCAAGGTGCCTATGATCTCGGAAAACAGCACTGCCGCCAGAATATGGAGCATATCCTGCTTTTTGTGCAGGAAAAAACCATAGCCAAAGGCAGTGATAAATGCTGTCAGGGTAAAGCCGGGGAAAAACGTACCGCTGGGGAACAGCGTCGCCCCGATCAGGTCGGCAACCACCCCTGTCAGCCCGGCGCTAACGGGCCCCAGAAGCATCCCCGCAAGGGCGATGGGCACAAAGGCAAAGCCGATCTTCAGATTCCACAGATTGATGGAAAGAAAGCGGGAGAGAACGATCTGTACTGCCGTCAGCATGGCCATCAGAACCAGCCGATGTGTTCGGCTCATTTTCTTTTCGGACATGAAAAAAACCTCCATTTCATTAGAAAGTGGAGGGTGTTTTTGTATTTGGAACAAAAACCCCTCTATTATCACAACGCAAATACGCCCTGTCTGAAAAAACAGGATGCTGTATGGATAATAAAGAGAAATTTTCGTTCATCTTCATCATGAAACAGCGGGATGCGGGTCCTGCATCGCAAAAGGTCAAAGCCTTTTTTCGTCCCGGTGACAACTCCCCGTCCACCGGACACTTCACGCGCAAAGCCCTACTCTGTGTATTTGCACAGAACGACAAAATTCGCCTGCGGTTTTATTCTAGTACGCATACGCCCATTTGTAAAGAGGAAGTTATTTCTTCTGGGGAATGAAAGTACGCAGGAACTGATATTTGGAGTCAAAAGAGCCTGCCAGCAGGATCTTATCGGCACCAACGCCGTATTCCTTGGTCAGTTTGCCAAACAGTCTGTCGCTTTCCATGAAGCCGCCCTCTAAGAAGCAGAAGCATGCGGCAAAAGCACCTTCGCCGATCTGGTTAAAATCCTTTTCTTCAAAAGAACGGATCATATATTCAGGGCCGGGGTTCAGCTTGGAAACCAGTTCTGGCATATCGAAATCCAGGTGCAGGAAGCCCTGAGAGCAGTAATACATGGACAGGATGAAATCAAACAGATCATCCTCTGTGGCAAAATGCAGGGAATAATCTGCGGGTCTTTCTGCATCCCCTACGAAGCAGGAGAACCAGGGGGCCTGAGGTGCCAGGAAGGATGTGATATAGAGTTTTTTTGTCAGGGGTTCTGCTGTATCAATGGCGAAAACCAGTGTATTTGTGGTGGATTTTTTGACGATGGGCAGTTTGTGCTTTTTCGCCTTTTCCAGAAGGGAATCGGATGCACCGAAAAAACGGATGCCGTCTGTATGAAAACCGAGCATGATGATCTCTCCTTTTTGTTCAGAAATTCAGAATTTGCTGTAATAAATGTACCATATGGGAGAAATCCTTTCAAGTAGAGGTTTTTCTGCCGGAGAAAACAGGCGGGAACGGGCAAAAACATTGACAGTTTGTACCATTGAGGGCTATAATAAAAAATAGCGTTTTCTGTCTTTTTTTCGGCAGGAAAATGCAGTTTAGAGTGAGTAAAGAATCTTTCCAAAAGAAATTTTCATAAACAGGAGGAATCGCAATATGCTGGAACTGAAGAATATCTGCTTCTCCGCAGAGGGAAAACAGATCCTCAATAATGTCAATCTGACCATCGATGACAGAAAATTTATTGTTATCACAGGCCCTAACGGCAGTGGTAAATCCACACTGGCAAAAATTATCGCCGGTATCGTAACACCTGACAGCGGTCAGATCATTTTTGACGGTCAGGACATCACAAATATGAATATCACTGAACGTGCCCAGGCTGGCATCAGCTTTGCTTTCCAGCAGCCCGTTCGTTTCAAAGGCGTAACAGTCAAAGACCTGATCACACTGGCGAGCGGTCAGGAACTGTCCACAGCAGCAGCTTGTCAGTATCTGGCAGAAGTTGGTATGTGTGCAAAAGATTATATCGACCGTGAAGTAAACTCCAGCCTGTCCGGCGGCGAACTGAAACGTATCGAGATCGCTACCGTTATGGCAAGAAAAACAAAACTGACACTGTTCGATGAACCCGAAGCGGGCATCGACCTGTGGAGCTTCAAAAACCTGATCGACGTGTTTGAAAAAATGCACGAAGAGATCCAGGGCTCCATCATGATCATTTCCCACCAGGAAAGAATCCTGGATATCGCGGATCAGGTGGTTCTCCTGAGTGCCGGCGAAGTAAAACAGATCGGCACAAAAGAAGAAGTACTGCCCGGTCTGTTTGGTCTGGAAACAGGCTGCAGAGTGCTGATGGGAGGTAACAAATAATGCTGAATGATATCGTAAAAAATCTGCTGAATGAAGTATCCGGCCTGATCCCTACAACAGGCGCATTCAACATCCGTAACAACGGTCAGTCCGAAGGCAGAAAATCCACAGAAAACATCGACATCGTACCTAAGCCCAACGGCGCAGGTCTGGATATTTATGTAAAACCCTTTACAAAAAATGAAGATGTGCATATTCCTGCGCTGATCACAGCAGACGGCGTGCATGATGTGGCTTATAACGATTTCCACATCGGCGAAGGTGCAGAAATTAAAATCATCGCCGGCTGCGGCATCCACAACTGCGGCTGTGATGACTCTATCCACGAAGGCATTCACCGTTTCTTCGTAGGCAAAAATGCGAAGATCATTTATGAAGAAAAACACATTGGTGAAGGCGATGGTAACGGCAAACGTATCATCAACCCCCAGACACATATCGAAGCGGAAGAAAACGCTTACATCGAAATGGACACAGTGCAGCTGAAGGGCGTTGACTCCACAAAACGTATTTCCAGCGCAAAACTGGCTGATGGTGCAACAATGATCATCAAGGAAAAGATCATGACTCACGGCGACCAGTACGCAGAAACCTCCTTCGATGTAGACCTGAACGGTACAGGCTCCAG
>JAFRZQ010000284.1 GCA_017442465.1 Anaerotignum sp.
ATATTTTTCTCTGATTTTATCATACAGAAGCAATGCTTTATTGACAAGCAAATTTAAGTTTTTCTCTTTACAAACTGACCCCCTTCATACTAAGATAGATACACTTAGAACAAAACCGACCCATGAAAGGAGAAATTCAAATGGGAAAAGATATTTGGAAACCCGGGACCGTCATTTATCCCGTGCCCGCAGTCATGGTATCCTGCGGCGATATGGAAAACAAAAACATCATCACAGTGGCATGGACAGGCACCATCAATTCTGACCCCGCTATGACCTATGTATCCATCCGCCCCAGCCGCCATTCTTACAATATCATCAAGGAAAAAGGCGAATTCGTCATCAATCTGGTGACGGAAAAACTGGCCTACGCCTGCGATTTCTGCGGCGTACGCAGCGGCAGAGATATGGACAAATTCGAAGTGATGAATCTGACAGCAAAAAAAGGCGAAAAGGTAGATGCCCCTATCATTTACGAAAGCCCTGTGAATATTGAATGCAAGGTAAAACAGATCATCCCTCTGGGCACTCATGATATGTTCCTGGCGGAAGTGGTCTCCGTACAGGTCAGCGATGAATTCCTGGATGAAACAGGCAAATTCCACTTTGATAAGGCAAAACCCATCTGCTATTCCCACGGCGCATACTACGGTCTGGGCAAAAAACTGGGTACCTTCGGCTATTCCGTAAAGAAAAAGGAAGAAACCAAGCCTGTAAAAGCAGCGAAAAAACCTGCTTCAAAAAAGGACAAATCCAAAAAGGATCCTTCCAATAAGAAAGCGAAAAAGAAATAAAAATAACCCTCTGGATCAAACCAGAGGGTTTTCTCATGCTTACGCAATACTTTCTTCTTTCTGTTCTTCTGTTTCCAAAACCACTTCCGCAGCTTCTTCGTTTTTTTCCGCCTCCAGAACCGCTTCCACGATCTCTTCCACATTGCCTTCTTCCAGTGTGGATTCCTCCACTTCGGAGATTTCTTCTGCGGCTTCTTCAGCCAGTACTTCTTCACCGATTTCAGCCGCTTCCGCAGTTTTTCTGTCCTGTTCCTTCTGCAGGATGTTTTTACCTACCATAAACAACAGAACCGCAACTACCGCCGTAGGGATCACGGTCAGGGTAACCTGTACCCAGTAGAACTGTTCGCCCCAGCGGAAGAAGGGCAGCAGCACACCATAGATCAGTGTATATAAAGCAGCCAGCAGGATCAGCACACCAATCAGTGTTCTTCTGCCTTCGAATTTTTTCAGAGGATCATCCTTACAGAATGCCGCCACTTTATCGAAGCAGTCCTGATCTTCCATGGCTCTGATATCTTCATGCAGTTTTGCCACATGGAAAGTATCAAAGAAGCAGTAGCACCAGATCACAGGCAGGAGGAAGGCAAGGAACTTCCAGCCGATGGTCAGGGTCAGACCCAGAAGCGCTGTAAAGAGCGCCATCAGGATCGCGCCTTTTTTCATCATGCCGTAGTACATATAGCCGCCGCCGGGCCACAGTGCACAGAGAAATGTCAGTAATTTCTGTTTGTCGATGTTCAACTTACTTCCCCTCCTTACAAGATCCGTTTCGGGCAGAAATCCAGATAATCTGCCGCCACCAGTTCATATTCGATGCCATATCTTCCCCCTTCAAAGCCCGTGGCATGGCTTGTCTCCCCATGGAGATGCCCATATACCACTTTCCTGATGGGGTACTCTTTGAAAATTTCCGTAAAAGCGGAATCCTCTTTTTTATCATTCATGGGCGGATAATGCATCATTAAAATGATTTTTTCCGCTCCCTTGCGCATCGCCGCATCCAAGGATAATCGCAGACGCACCTGCTCTCTTTCGTAAATCTTTTTATCCTGCTCCGTAAAACGCACATCATTGGGGCAGAGCCAGCCGCGAGTCCCGCAGACCGCCCAATCCCCATATGTATCAAAATCATTTTTCAGAAACCGCATCCCGGGATAGCGGGCCTCCAGCTTGGAAGAAGATTTCCACCAGTAGTCATGGTTGCCCCCCAAAAGGATCTTTCTGCCGGGGAGCTGATAGATCACATCCAGATCCGCCGCCGCCTCATCGATCCGCATGCCCCAGGAAAGGTCACCGGGCAGAAGGACAGTATCTTCTTCCGACACAACTTCCTTCCAGTTTTCAATGATCTTCTGACTGTGATTTTTCCAATGTTCCCCGAAGATATCCATAGGCTTATCCACGGAAAAGGAGAAATGCAGGTCTGCAATGGCAAATAAGCCCATGTTACGCCTCCTTTTTACACGCGGTACACTTCTACCAGCACATTCAGCTTTTCATTGAATTCCCGCAGGCGGTCAATATCATTGCTGTTCCATACATCAGAAAACTCTCTGTTGATAGCATCCATATCTTCCAGTTTTACCATGAAATGCAGTTTCTGGATATTATCCAGAATATTGGATGTCATATTTCTTCTGATCTCATTCAGACGCTGGGCATTGGTGATTTCCTCACGGATGGTAGACATTTCCTGATCCAGATTGAATGCCGCTTCCGCACAGTTCAGCAGTCTGTCCTGCAGTTCCTGGGGGATATTGCCGCTGTACTTATAACGCAGGGAATGTTCTGCCGTTGCCCAGAAGTTCATGGCATTGGTTCTGATCTGAATTTCCGCAAAGATCTCTCTGGGACCTCTGGCTGTACTCAGAGGGTATTTGATGATGATATGATAACTGCGGTAACCGCTTTCCTTGGTGTTGGTTATGTAGTCCTTTTCCTGCACAATGGTCATATCTGTACGGACGCGAACCATATCTACCACCTTTTCAATATCCTCTACGAACTGGCAAAGGATACGGATCCCGGCAATATCTTCGATCTCCTTCTCAATATTTTCAGGAGCAATATGCTTTCTGCCCGCCTTATCCAGGATACTGGCAGGTTTTTTCAGTCTGCCGGAAACAGAGTCGATGGGAGAATAAATACCCAGATGCCGACATTCCTTATCCAGATTTCTGAACTTCAGCAGCAATTCTTCCACTGCCTGCTCATAGGGATAAAGTAATTCTTTCCAATTTATGATTTCCAAAAGGGTTTCCTCCTTCAGCCAAATCGCCATATTTCTTCAGTTTCCATTGTACTATAAAATCCATTCCTGATGCAACGGAAGATTCTCTTAAAATTCCCGAAAAAACGCCATTTTCCATTCTTTTCATCAAAA
This sequence comes from Anaerotignum sp., assembly GCA_017442465.1. Taxonomy (GTDB): domain Bacteria; phylum Bacillota; class Clostridia; order Lachnospirales; family Anaerotignaceae; genus Anaerotignum_A. The sequence continues at coordinate 3,181 of JAFRZQ010000284.1, forward strand.
AAGCCATTCCTCTAAATTGAAATGAAAGAGAAATGACTTTTTCCTTATCTTTTCAGCAAATTTTCAACTTCCTTCTCCGTTCCTGCCGCCAGCACTCTCTCTGCCAGATGGGCTGTCCGTTCTGCAGAAAGCCCGCGTATCTGATAGCGAACGGCAGGGATCTGACCGGCCACCATGCTGAATTCATCCAGCCCCAATCCCAGCAATAGAGGAACCGCCCCTTCCTCTCCTGCAAATTCTCCGCACATACCTACTTCTTTCCCCTCTTTATGCGCCGCCTCGATCACTTTTCTGATCGCCCGCAACACCGCCGGATGAAAAGGGCTGTACAGTTTGGTCAGCTTTTGATTTCCTCTGTCCGCCGCAAGGATATACTGGGTCAGGTCGTTGGTGCCAATACTAAAGAAGTCCACCTCCTTTGCCAATTCCTCTGCCAAAAGAACCGCCGCCGGGGTTTCCACCATAATACCCGTGGAGATGCTTTCCCGAAAAAGCCCCCCTCTCTCCTTCAATTCCTGCTTACATTCTTCCAGCAGCCTGTTTGCTGTTCGAAATTCCTCCAGAGAAACGATCATGGGATACATGATGCGAATATCCCCATAGGCTGCCGCCCGCAGGATCGCTTTCAGCTGCGTCTTGAATACATCCCGCATATCCAGACAGAAACGGATGGCCCGCCAGCCCAGAAAAGGATTCTCCTCCTTTTCAAACTGATAGTAGGGAAGGTTTTTATCCCCGCCGATATCCAGCGTACGGATGATGATGGGCTTTTTCAAAATCTCTGCCGCCTTTTTATAGACTTCAAACTGTTCCTGCTCCGTGGGAAACCGGCTGCTTTCCATATAAAGAAACTCGCTGCGGAAAAGTCCAACCCCCTCTGCCCCCTGCTGCTTTGCCAGTTCCACATCCTTCAGGCTGCCCACATTGGCATAGAGCTGCACCTGTCTACCGTCAGTCGTTACAGCCGGCAATCGGTTCATTTCCTTCAGTTTCTGCTTCAATTCCCGCTCTGCTGTCTGCTTTTCTGCATATTCCCGCTTTGTCATGGAATCCGGTGACAGGATCAGAACCCCGTTATCCCCATCCAGAATCACATCCTGTCCTTCTGTCACCTGCTCCAATATCCCTTCTATCCCCAGAAGCGCCGGTATCCCCATACTGCGGGCAAGGATCGCCACATGGCTGGTAACGCCTCCCTTTGCCGTTATCATTCCCTGTATATAACGAAAATCCATTTTTGCTGTATCAGAGGGATTCAGTTCCTCCGCGAACAGAATAACCTTCTCCCTGATATTCTGAAACGGATTTTCTTCAGCACCTTTCAGACATGCCATGATCCGCCGGCAGACATCCCGCACATCTGCCGCCCGTTCTCGTAAATAGGCATCCTCCAGACTTTCCAGGATGCTGCAGGTTTCTTCCATCTGCTCCTCCAGTGCCCACTGGGCATTTTTCCCTTTTGCAATTTTGTTCTCCACCCCCTCAATGAGGGTAGGATCTTCCGCCATGTCCAGATGGGCTGCGAAAATCCCATTTTCTCTGGCAAGGGGACGCAATGCCCGCTGCACCTGTTCCACCGCCCGCAAAAACAGCCTCTTTTCCTGTTCTGTTTCTGCTTCTGTGATCTTCTTCCTATCCGCCGCCAGCTCAGGTGCTTTCAAAACAAAAGCCTTCCCCATAGCGATGCCCTTGGATGCCCGC
>JAFRZQ010000285.1 GCA_017442465.1 Anaerotignum sp.
AAGGATGACGGGCTGAAAAAGATCGGGAAACTGATGCTGCCGGTTATGGTGGGTACATGGATCCAGCCTATCAACTATATGATCAATGCCAGATTTGCTTCTCAGCTTTCCAACGGGGAGCTGGGCGTGACCTCTCTGGGCTATGCCAATAATCTGTACACCATCATCGTTGGGGTGTTCGTTTTGGCCATTGCCAATATGGTGTTCCCGAAATTCTCCCGGATGACGGAGGACAAAAAGGAATTTGGTCTGGCGGTAAGAAATACGCTGAAAGCCATGATTTTCCTCTTGATCCCCATGACGGTTGGCCTGATGGCGCTGGCAGAGCCTGTGGTAACACTGATCTACAAACGCGGTGAATTTGACCTTCTGGCAACGGAACTGACCTCCGCGGCATTGTTCTTCTTTGCCCTGGGTATGGTTGGCTATGGTGTGCAGAATATTCTGAGCCGTGCTTTCTATGCAAATCAGGATGGGAAAACACCCTTTTATTCCGGTCTGGTTTCCATTATCATCAATGCGGTTCTGTGTGCGTTGCTGCTGAAGCCTATGGGCATCGGCGGTCTGGCACTGGCGGCGGCGGTATCCTCTACAGCGGCGGCACTGGTATTGATGGTGCCTGCGGTGAAGCAGTATCCTGATATTCTGGATAGATCCTTGGCAGGGCAGATATTGAAGATGGCTGTGGCAGCCTTCGGTATGCTGGTGCTGGTGCAGGCATTCAAAATGGCAGTGCCAAAAGTTTTCGGCGGTACAGTATGCCTTCTGGTGCAGCTTTGCGGCTGCGGTGGTTTGGGCGTAGTGTCCTATATGGTTTTTGCAAAGATCCTCAGAATCGAAGAAAGCGATTTTGTGTTTGATATGGTAAAGAAAATCCTCGGCAGAGGAAAGGGCGGCGAAGCGGCAGGATCTGCAGAAGCACCCAAGAAGAAAAAGAAAAAACGGAGAACCTATTCTATGATCGAAAAGATGTCTTTCCTAATTGAAGATAGTTTCTGCTTCCGTTTCATTGCGCGCATCTGGAACATTCTGGCGGTCCTGTGGACAGACAGCATTGCCGGCGGCATCTGGGCAAAGATCTGCCGCGGTTGGGCAAATGCCTTTGAAAACAGTGCCATCCTGAATTTCTTCCGGGCGAACTGGGACAAGCATCTTTCCAGCCAGAGTGGCATTCTGCCCCGCTTCTGGAGAAATCTGACAGGCTGGAGCGGCATGGCGGTGCGCAGAAGAAATAATGCCTTTGCGGCGGCTGTGGGAGAAAGTTTCCTGTTCCGTCTGTTTAATCAGAATTTCCTGATTTTGTGCCTGGCGGCCATCGTGGCGGCGACCCCTATCCTGCCAACGATGCTTCTGGCGGTGATGGTTCTGGCAACCTTTGCACTGTACTTCATCCAGCTGTTCCTTGGCAGGGTGAAGGCACAGAAAACGACAATGGTGAGTGTTCTTTTGGGTTGTTTTGCGGTGTGTATCTTTTATGCGGGTACTACAAGCTTTGCCTTTCCGACAGCGGCACTGTCCATGTGTCTGTTCCTGATTTTGATGGCGGTGTTCTTTGTGGCGAAGGATGCGGTGGATACGGAAGAAAAACTGGATTTTGTGCTGTGGGTCCTGATCAGTATGGGGGCACTCATTGCCCTGTATGCGGTATATCAGTATATCGTAGGTGTGGAAATGGATGCGGCCTGGGTGGATGCCAACAGCTTTGATATCACAACAAGAGCCTATGCAACCTTTACGAACCCTAACGTTTTGGGTGAATATCTGATTCTGGTAGGTTCTCTGGCGGCAGGCATGATGTGGAAAATGAGAAACTGGGTCGGCAAACTGTATTATACAGCCTGCTTCGGTCTGGTATGTCTGGGGCTGGTGGCTACCGGTTCTCGCGGTGCTATGCTGGGGCTGATGTTCTCTGCGGGGCTGTTCGTTTTGCTTTCTGAAAAGAGACTCATCCCTCTGGGGATCGTTCTGCTTCTGATGATGCCTTTTATCCTGCCTGCAAGCCTGTGGGCAAGACTGGCAAGCTCCATCACTATGAGCGACTCTTCTTCCCTGTACCGTATGTCTATCTATAGTGCGTCCTTTGATATGATCGAACACTACTGGCAGACCGGTATCGGTATTGGAGCATTCAACGAAGTATATCCGCTGTTCGCCCGTGAGGCGGCCAATGCGTATCATTCCCATAACCTGTTCCTGCAGGAATTTATTGAACTGGGGATCGTGGGTTTCAGTATTCTGATCCTGCTGATCGTATTCTTTTTCCAGAAACTGTACAGCGGAATGAGAGTGGTGCCGAAGAGATTCAAATTCCTTTTGGGTGCGGTATTCGGTGGCTTTGGCGGTTTGCTGCTGCAGGGCCTGACAGACCATCTGTGGTTTGACTATAGTATCGTGCTGTTCTTCTGGTGTTATATCGGTCTGGGTATGGCGGCAGTGAGAGTTGGCATGAAGATGAACGAAAGAGAAACGGAGGAGTATAAGAGATGAAAGAAAAATTAATGGAGAAAAAAGAACTCCTCATAAAAAAAGCAAAAGAGAAGCTGCCGGAAAAGAAAGAACGGACAGGGGATAAAATCAAGGTCCTGCATATTCTGACAGATAAAAACATTGGCGGTGCAGGCCGCTGGCTTCTGTACTATTTGAAATATCATAACAGAAATGCCTTTCAGGTAAAGGTGGTTCTGCCCCATGACAGCCTGCTGGCGGATGCGGTGAAAGCGCTGGATGTGCCCGTGATCGCCATGGAGGAAATGGAGGACAGATCCTTCGATAAAAAAGCGATGAAGGCCCTGGTAAAACTGTTTAAGGAAGAAAAGCCGGATATCGTGCATACCCATGCCAGCATGACAGCCAGAATGGCGGCGAGAGCGGCAATGGTTCCTTCCATTTTTAACACAAAGCACTGTATGGAATCTGCTCCCGGAATCCTGCCTAAGAAAATCGTGCGCAGAGAAGTGAATGCGGCTTTCAGTGATAAGATCATTGCCGTGAGCCGTGCGGTACGCAGAAGTATGGTCCATGCAGGTACAAGCCCTGAGCAGATCGCTGTGGTGTATAACGGCATTGAGCCGATTGCTATCCCTGCTGCAGAGGAAAAGGCGGCATTGCTGCAGTCCTACGGTGGTAAGGCGGGCGAAATGGTTGTGGGCATGGTGGCAAGGCTGGAAGAAGTGAAAGACCATGAAACCTTCCTGCTGGCGGCACAGAATGTGCTGGAACACCGCAGGGATGTGCGATTCTACATTGTGGGTGACGGCAGCCTGAGAGATGAACTGGAAAGACGTGCATACGAACTGGGCATCAGTTCCAATGTGACTTTTACAGGGTTCATCAAGGACGTGGAAAAGATCGAAGCGGCACTGGATATCGCAGTCATCACTTCCAAAGCGGAAGCACTGTGTCTGTCTATCATTGAAAGCATGATCGCGGGTATCCCTGCGGTGGGGACGGACAGCGGCGGCGTGGCGGAAGTCATCAAGCATGGCGAAAACGGCTTTCTTGTTCCCATCGGTGATGCCGATCAGCTGGCGGAACGAATCGAAGAATTGCTGGCGGATGATGCAAAACGCAAAGCATTCGGGGAACATGCGAAAAAGCATGCAGAAAGCATGTTTATGGCGGATAAGATGACAAAGCGTATCGAAAAACTCTATCTGGAGGCAAGAAAATGAAAAGTAAGAAATTATTCGGTGTGTTTAACATTGTAGATATCATATTGATCCTGATCGTGATCGCAGCAGCGGCGGTGGGGGCGAAAATGTTCCTTGGCGGCGGCAGCACAGACGCAGCGGCGGAAACAAAAACATATTCCTATGTAGTCATGGGGCAGGAAGTGCTGGAGGAAACAGCGGATTTTCCTGTGGTGGGCGGCAATGCCTATAACAGTTCCACTTCTGCATATCTGGGCACTGTGAAGGAAGTGGCAACAGAGCAGTTCACAGAAACTGTTTATGACAAGGATACAAGTAAGTTCCATAAAGTGCCTGTGGAAGGCTACAGCAACATTTATGTGACCATTGAAGGTCCCGGTACAGAAACGGAAAAGGACATTACAGTGAACGGTACCACAGTAAAGACCGGTATGGAACTGAATGTGAAAGGCAAGGGCTATGCTTTTAAGGGCATTGTAGTAGAAGTAAGGGATGGTGAGTGATATGGCAAGAAGAAAACCAAATATTGTGGATATCCTCATTATTATTGTTGTGATCGCTCTGGCGGCCCTGGCGGTGTTCAAACTGGGCGTGGTCAATAAAAACGAAGCTACAGGCGTGGGCGATGCGGCAGAAACAAAAATGATCACAGCATTCATCGATGAAGTGCGTATGCCTACAGTAAATGCCCTTCATGAAGGGGATCAGATTTTTGATGAAAAAACAGGCATCTGCATCGGCACGATCAAAGAAGTGAGCCATAAGCCTTATCTGAAAAGCGTGATCGCTGCAAACGGCAGCGTGCAGCAGGTGGAATACCCTGACTATTACAGCATCAGCCTGACCATTGAAGGCCCTGTGGTGGAAAAGGAAGAAGGCTATTTTGTGGAAGGCGTTGTGGAACTGAAGACGAACTCCGAAATGAATGTGATCACAAAATATGCAAAACCCGTAATCAAGGTGACAGGTATCAGTGACGGAGGGTTAGGAAATGAAGAAGTATAAGATTCTGATGGTTCTGATGGGGCTGGAGATCGGCGGCGCGGAGACTCACGTTGTGGAACTTTCCAAGGAACTGAAAAAACAGGGCTATGACATTATCGTTGCTTCTAACGGCGGCGTATATGAAAAGGAATTGGCTGAGGCTGGTATCCGTCATTATCATGCACCTCTGAATGAAAGAAATGTACTGAAAATGGCACGCTCCTATTTCATTCTGAAAAAGGTCATCAAAAAAGAAAAAGTAGATATCGTCCATTCCCATGCCAGAATCCCCAGCTTTGTCTGCGGCCTGCTGAAAAGAAGAATGAAGGATGCATTTACATTCGTGACTTCTGCTCACTGGGTATTCTACACAGGCATGGGTCTGAAATATATTTCCAACTGGGGGCAGAAAGTCGTTGCGGTCAGCGATGACATCCGTGATTATCTGATGGAAAACTACCGTGTGCGTTATGAAGATATTTTCGTGACCATCAATGGTATCGATACAGCGAAGTTCTCCCCTGACACAGATCAGTCTAAAATCAGAGCGGAATTTGGTCTGAAGGAAGAAGAACCCACACTGGTGTATGTCAGCCGTATGGATGAAAGCCGTGCTCTGGTGGCAAGACAGCTGATCGCCTTAGGGCCTAAACTGGCGAAAGCGATCCCCGGTCTGAGAATGCTGATCGTTGGCGGCGGTGATGTTTATGACGAACTGGCGGAAAAAACAAAAGAAACCAATGCAGTGATCGGCAGAGAATGTATCACTATGACCGGCGGCAGAACCGATATCAATGAACTGGTTTCCGTTGGTGATGTATTCGTCGGCGTAAGCCGTGCGGCACTGGAAGCCATGGCGGCGGAAAAACCTGTTGTGGTTGCCGGTAACGAAGGCTATATTGGTCTCTTCGGCAGAGATAAACTGGAACTGGCGCAGGAAAACAACTTCTGCTGCCGCGGCTGCGAAATGTCCAATGAAGACCTGCTGTTCCGGGATGTGGTCCATGCCTTCAACGAAATGACAGAAGATGAACGCAAGGCTATGGGCGCTTACGGCAGAGAAGTCATCTTCGAATATTATTCTGTAACGAAAATGGCAAATGACTGTGTGAATGCCTACCATGCAGCATATAAGGAAACAAGAGTACCTCAGTATCATGTGGTGATGAGTGGGTACTATGGCTTTAATAACACGGGCGATGAAGCGATTATGCTTTCCATGCACAAGAATATTCAGCAGCTGGGGGATAATTACCATATCACCGTACTGTCTAATAAGCCGAAAGAAACCAAGGAGAAATATGGGATCGAAGCGGTGTATCGTTTTGGCCTGAGGGATGTGTTCCATGCCATCCGCAAATGTGATGTGCTCCTTTCCGGCGGCGGTTCTCTGCTGCAGGACAGCACCTCTACCCGTTCTCTGATGTATTATCTTTCCATTACAGCTATGGCGAAGATGATGCGAAAGAAAGTGATGCTCTATGCCAACGGCATCGGCCCTGTTTCCGGTAAGCGCAACCGCAGACTGGTGAAACAGGTGGTCAATAAGGCGGACCTGATCACTCTGCGTGAAGAAAATTCTTATGAAGAACTGCTTTCCATGGGTGTGAATCCCAAGAAATGTTTTGTGACAGCAGACCCCGTATTTACCATGAATGGCATTACAGAAGCACAGGCCAGGGAACTGCTGGAAGCAGAAGGCGTACCCATGGATAAACCCATTGTGGTAGTATCTGTCCGCAACTGGAAGGACATGGATAAATTTATCGGCAAGTTTGCCCAGATGTGTGATACCATCGTGGAAAAATATAATAGAAACATTGTATTCCTCGGCATGCAGATGCCAAATGATATTACAGTGAGCGAAAGGGTTCGCAGCAAAATGAAACAGAATGCGTATATCCTGAAAAATAACCATTCTCCTTACGAAGTGATGGGTATCATTTCTCAGGCGGACTTTATCCTGTCCATGCGTCTGCATACCCTGATCTTTGCAGCAAGACAGAGAGTTCCTCTCATTGGTTTCGTTTACGATCCCAAGATCGAATATTATCTGGACAAGCTGGATATGCCCAGCGGCGGCAGCCTGAAGGAGTTCGATCCTGCGAAGACGCTGGAATATGTGGATGATGTGATCGGCAATAAAGCGGTTTATGTGGAAAAACTTGCGAAGAAAGAAGCGGAACTGGAAAAAATGGCACACAGAAACGAAAAATATCTGGCGAAGCTTTTGGAACGCGTGAAGAAATAAGGGGGCATTTGGAATGAGAAAACTGACTCATGTTTTGGGCGTACCTTTTGATGCAGTGACTATGGAAGAGGCTGTGGCGAAGGCGAAAAAACTGCTGACAACAGAAGGACAGCATATCATCTGCACACCAAATCCGGAAATCGTTATGGAAGCCCAGAAGGATGCGGTCCTGATGGATATCCTTCATGAAGCGGATATGGTGGTGCCTGACGGCATCGGCGTTGTTTGGGCATCCAAATACAGTGAAATTCGTCTGACAGAACGTGTGGCGGGCTTTGATCTGACCCAGAACCTGATGGCAGAACTGGCGGCAACAGACCATACTTTCTATTTCTTTGGCGGGGCGCCCGGTGTGGCATCTGCAGCTGCGAGAAAAATGGCAAAAAAATATCCTGGTCTGAAGATCGTTGGTGTGCATAACGGCTATTTTGACGAAAAAGAAGAAAAGCGTATCATTCAGGACATAAAAGCGAAATCTCCGTCCATACTGTTAGTAGGACTGGGGGCACCCAAGCAGGAAAAATGGATCTATGATAATCTGCGCCTGATCGATGCGAAGATTGCCATTGGCGTAGGCGGCAGCTTTGACGTAATGGCCGGCAATGTGAAACGGGCACCTAAGATCTTCCAGAAGCTTGGCCTGGAATGGTTCCACAGACTCATCACACAGCCTACACGCTGGAAACGCATGATGCGTCTGCCGAAATTTGCGCTGACAGTCCTGAAAACAAAAGGACGCAAGGTGTAAAAAAAGAATGCGTCCTGAAAAGGACGTGAAGATATGCTGAACTTAAAAAAGAGGGATTGGTTCTTCCTGATCGCCGGCACGGCCTTGATGGCCATCGGCACAGAAGGGTTTTTCGAGCATGCGGACCTGGTGGCCGGCGGGATCACCGGCATCGGCATCATGTTGGATACATGGACATCGGCAAGGTTTGGTGTTCCTGTGCCCCTTTGGCTTGTCAATCTGGTGGGGAACCTTCCTCTTTTTTTGATTGCCTGGAAACGGAAAGGGACGGATTTTGTCAGCCGCAGTGTGCTGACGGCGGTATTATTTTCGCTGATGCTGTATGTGGAGGAGATCTTCCCTTTATACAGTGATGACCCGCTGCTGGCGGCTGTTTTTGGAGGGACCGCACTGGGGATCGGGCTGGGGCTGGTGCTTTCCGTGGATTCCACAACGGGCGGGGTGGAACTGGCGGCAACCTTGCTGCATATGAAATTTCACTCTGTTTCAGTGCCTCGGTTTATTTTTATTCTGGATGCGGCGGTCATTCTTGCGGGGATGGCAGTCTTTGGTGTTGAATTGGGGTTATATGCCATTCTTGCCGTTTTTATCACGGACCAGGTTATCGAATGGGTGGTGGAAGGTCCAGGCTATGCCAGATGTGCCTGGATCATTTCAGAAAAAAGCGATACTATCGCAGATGCCCTTTTGGCTGAACTGCACAGAGGGGTAACGGCGTTTCCGGCTACGGGCAAATACACAGAGGAAGGACGAGAGGTCCTGTTTTGTGTTTTTTCTCAAAAAGAAGTCCAGTCTGTGAAAAGCATTATTATGAATATCGACAGGAATGCTTTTTTTCTGGTGGCGGATATACGGGAAGTTTTGGGGAAAGGCTTCACAGACAAGTAAAATTGCCAGTCGCCTTCCGTGGAATCAAAACATTTTTTTTCATGCATTTTAGCAAATCCAGGGTCAGTTTCCATAAAAAACTGGCCCTGTTTTTATGAAAAAATAAGACGTGAAGATATTTTTACTGGATTTTTGAAAAAAAGGCTTTCCTTTTTTGTCATTTTGTTATAAAATGGGCTTAGGTAATTTTGATATGATATCGAAAAGTAAATTTTATGCAATTTTTACAGTGAAAAATCACAAAATGAACAGGTAGTTGGAAAGCAGAAATAGGGCGATTTTGAGGTGATAATATGATTTCCAATCAGATTTTGCAGAGCACCATCGATGGTCTGAAGAGCATCACAAGAAAAGAACTGAGCGTTGTGGAAAAGGAAGGCAAGGTCATTGCCACAACAGAAGAAAATATGATCGGACGTCAGATCGACGCCGTTGAAAATTTTATCAGTTCCCCTGCGGAAAGCCAGCTGATCTTAGGCTATCAGTATTTCAAAATTTATGATAACGGTGTGCCTGAATATGTGATCCAGGTAAAAGGCGAAGATGAAAGCGGTTATCAGATCGGTAAGATCGCAGCTTTCCAGATCCAGAGCCTGCTGGTGGCATATAAGGAAAGATATGATAAGGATAACTTCATCAAAAATCTGCTGCTGGATAACCTGCTTCTGGTGGATATTTACAGCCGTGCGAAAAAACTGCACATTGAAAACAATGTACACCGTATCGTTTATCTGATCGAGACCCATATCGACAAGGAAATGAACGTTGTGGAAATCGTTCGCAGCATTTTCCCTGCAAAAACAAAGGATTTTGTGACTGCAGTGGATGAACACAGCATCATTCTGGTGAAAGAACTGCGTGAAAAGGAAACAGCGGAAGAGATCGACCGTATTGCAAAGACCATCGAAGAAACACTGAACGCAGAAACCAACAGCCATGTTTATATTTCCAGCGGCACCATCGTCAGCGACCTGAAGGATGTTTCCCGTTCCTATAAGGAAGCAAAAATGGCTCTGGAAGTTGGCAAGATCTTTGAAACGGACAAGTACATCGTGAATTACGAAAAATTGGGTATCGGCCGTCTGATCTATCAGCTGCCTCTGCCTCTGTGCCGTATGTTCATCAAAGAAGTGCTGCATGGGCTGACCATGGATGATTTCGATGATGAAACACTGGCAACAGTAAATAAATTTTTCGAGAACAACCTGAATGTTTCCGAAACCAGCCGTCAGCTGTATATCCACAGAAATACACTGGTTTACAGACTAGATAAGCTGCAGAAGATGACAGGTCTGGATCTGAGAAACTTTGACGATGCCATTATCTTCAAGATCACACTGATGGTAAGCAAATACATGATGTATATGGACAAAATGGCATATTAAAAACAGAATAGAATTTCCGGGGGCGTGTGCAGACACGCCCTTTTTTATTGGAAACTTGACAGAATTAAGAGAATTTTAATAAAAGCAAGGGGGTTCTGCTGTTTCTTCTACTTGTTCAACAGGCTCTGATATGATATAATACATTGTTGTGAAAGACGAAATTTGAGAAGAAACGTCGAAATTCTTTGAAATAGATAAATCTGACTAGAAAGAGGGAGATACGTTGTGATCCATCTGAATAACGTAACAAAAGTATATCCCAATGGTTCTACCGGTGTGGAAGGCATCAATCTGCATATCAAAAAAGGTGAATTTGTATTCATCGTTGGTTCCAGTGGTTCCGGCAAATCCACACTGATGAAACTGCTTTTGAAGGAACTGGATCCTACAGAAGGGGATATCATTATCAATAGAATCAAAACAAATGATCTGAGCAGAAAGCAGATCCCTTACCTGCGCCGCAATCTGGGCGTAGTATTCCAGGATTTCCGTCTGCTGCCCAATAAAACTGTATATGATAATGTGGCATTTGCCATGCGCGTGATCGAAGCCCCCGGCAGGATCATCCGCAGAAATGTACCGGCGGTACTTTCTCTGGTAGGCCTGGGCAAAAAGGGCAAAAGCTATCCCAACCAGCTTTCCGGTGGGGAGCAGCAGAGAACTGCTCGGGCAAGAGCCATCGTAAATAATCCCCCTCTCCTGATCTGTGACGAACCAACAGGTAACCTTGACCCTGAAACAGCAAAGGGCATCATGCAGCGATTGGATG
>JAFRZQ010000035.1 GCA_017442465.1 Anaerotignum sp.
ACTGCTTCCATGCCTTCAAACACCTGACCGAAAATGCTGTAGCCGTTGCCGAAGACATATTCCAGATGGGCAGAGCCACCCTGTTCTCTGTAGTAGTTCATCACTTCTTCGGGGTACAGCTGGCTCAGGGTATAGAAATTACCGTCTGTCAGCGTAATGCCAACTTCCTCTTCGTTATTGCCGATGGCGTCTTCAATGGCCTTCAGGGCATCTTCCATCACCGTTTTCTGCTGCACGATGAAGAACTGGCTGCCGTTGGTATCAGGGCCGGCATTTGCCATGGCAACAGCACCTCTGTAGAAATGCAGTTTTTCGGAAACTTCTGTTTCGAAGTCTTCACCCCAGCAGCTTTCGCCGCCTCTGCCTGTAGCCGTAGGGTCACCGGTCTGCACCATGAAATCATTGATGACACGGTGGAAAGTCAGGCCATCATAATAGCCGTCTTTTGCCAGTGTTTTGAAGTTTTCCACTGCCTTAGGTGCTTCTTCGGGGAAGAAACGCATTTTCACAACGCCTTCGGATGTGGTGATCACCGCAATTTCCTCACCTTCTTCAGGCATCTGTGCCTGCAGGATGGTTTTTGTATCAACATCTGTATTTGTCTGTGCCTGTTCTGCATCGCCGCCGCAGCCTGCCATACCGCATACTGTCACAGCCGCCAGAACCAGCGCAAAAAATCTCTTTTTCATTCGATTTTCCTCCATAGTTCAATCATTTCCATTTCAGCCAAGGGATATTTTACCCCTCGGTATCATGGATGTCAATTTTCCAAATCTTAAGACTTTATTAAAATCAGCGCATCAGAACCTTGATCTGGGTCATAACCGCTTCCACGCCGTCACCGGATGCTGCATTTTCCATGGCTGCTGTATATTTATCTTTATTATCATACAGCTCGAAAATTTCTTTTTTCATGGTTTCAGCAGTCATTTCATCCTCATCCAACACACGGGCAAAGCCCTGTTTTTCAAAGGATGCCGCATTCAGGATCTGGTCACCACGGCTGGCTTTTGCACTCAGAGGGATCAGCAGATGGGGCTTCTTCAGGGCAAGGAACTCAGAGATGGAATTGCTGCCTGCACGGGAAACGATCAGATCTGCTGCTGCCAGCAGGTCGTTCAGACCATCGGAAACATATTCAAACTGCATATAGCCTTCCTGTTCTCTCAGATGACCGTCCAGATTGCCCTTGCCGCACAAATGGATCACATCGAATGTCTTTGTCAGTTCAGGCAGGATCTCTCTCAGGCAATTATTCAGCTTCACTGCCCCCAGAGAACCGCCCATCATCAGCAGAACAGGCTTTTCGCCTGTAAATTTGCAGGCAGCCAAACCTTTCTGTCTGTCCCCTTCAAACAGTTCCTTACGGATAGGTGTACCTGTATGGACACCTTTGCCCTTGGGCACATACTGCAGGGTTTCAGGGAATGTGGAGCATACCACCCTTGCGGAGGGCATAGCGATTTTATTTGCCAGACCGGGGGTGATGTCAGATTCATGGATGATAACAGGCACATTGTTGCTCTTTGCTCCCAATACAACAGGAACAGCAACGAAGCCGCCCTTGGAGAATACCAGATCGGGTTTCAGTTTTTTGATGAGTTTTTTTGCTTCGCTGATGCCTTTCACCACGCGGAACATATCCTTTACGTTTTCCTTGGAAAGGTAACGGCGCAGTTTCCCTGTGGAAATGCTGTAGTAAGGGATGCCTTCCGCTTCGATCAGGGTTCTCTCGATCCCTTTTTCAGAACCTATATAAACAATTTCATAGCCTTCCGCCTTCAGATAGGGCAGGAGGGCCAGATTGGGTGTCACATGGCCGGCAGTGCCGCCGCCGGTCAGCAGGATCTTCTTTGTTTTCATATATTTGACCACCTTTTTACAGTTTATTTTTTTGCTTTACACAATATTTTATTATAGCATCTTCTTTCTATATATTCCATCCTTATTTCCAATTCTTTGGAAAGAAAACCAACCTTTCCGCATAGGATAATAGAAAAAATCCATTTTGAAAAGGAGAACCCCCCATGTATCCATACAACCGAAAAACACAGCTTTACAACACCTCCATTGGTGCAAAGGAAAAAAGACAAAACAACCGCGCCAGTCAGAATACCGCAGACCTTTCCACTGACCGCCGCCTGCAGGAACTCTTGCAGCTGGCAATGCAGGAAGCCGCTGCACTGGAGCAGAAATACACCGCCCTGCTGCAGGAAGAACTGCTGAAAGGCGCAGAAGATATCCTGAAGACCATGGAGACTGACGGCAAAAAGCATCAGCGGATCTTAAGAGAGCTCCTGTTCACCATTTTCAGCGATACCTTTGAAGATATCCTGGAGGATATGACAGATACCGAAACAGAAACGAAAGACGCCGAAGAACTGCTGGAAGAACTGCTGTTCACAGAAATGGATGATATCACCCTCTACCGCAGCCTGCTCTCTGCGCTAACAGGG
>JAFRZQ010000286.1 GCA_017442465.1 Anaerotignum sp.
AGGGCGCAAGTACAATTACGCAGCAGGTCATTAAAAATGAGGTGCTGACCAATGAAAAAAGTCTGACCAGAAAAATTAAGGAACAGTATCTGGCAGTATCCCTGGAAAATGCACTGGAAGATCAGTTGGGATCTAAAGAAGAAACAAAAAAATATGTTCTGGAGCTGTATCTGAATACGATTGCTCTGCATCATGGTCTCCATGGGGTTGAGGCTGCATCTCAGTATTATTTCGGCAAACATGCCAGTGAGCTGACTCTGGCGGAATCTGCAATGATCGCGGGTATCACGAAGCATCCCAGTAAATATGCACCCGATGCCAATGAAGAAGAAAGCCGTAAACGTCAGTTGACGGTTCTTTCCAAAATGCTGGAATTGGATATGATCACACAGGAACAGCATGATGCCGCAGTGGCAGAAGATATCTTCGGTCATCTGGTTTGCGAACAGAGGGAAGAAGAACAGGGCAATGCAAAGCATAACTGGTTTGTAGATGCGGCTGTACAGCAGATCAAAAAAGATCTGGTAGAACAGAAAAAAATGTCTGAAGCACAGGCTTCTAACCTGATTTATAACGGCGGTCTGCAGATCCATACAACTATGAACACCCATATGCAGAAGACTGCAGAAGCAGCCTTCCTGAATGATGATAATTTCCCTGCAGGGGATGGATCTCTGGATGTCACATATCTGATCTCTGTTCTGGATACAGAAATGGATCCCAATGATCCTAAGAGTCAGGCACATTATGAAAAGAAAGCAACTGTTTATAGCCAGGAAGAAGCAGATGCCTTTGTAGAAGGCGTGAAGGAAGAACTACTGGATGAAACACATACACTGGTTCTGGATAAACTGACGGTTTCCAGATCTCTGCAGGCGTCTATGGTCATCATGGATCAGTATACCGGTGAGATCAAAGCAATGGTTGGCGGCCGCGGCCAGAAACCCGGCGATGCTGTATTTAACCGTGCAACACAGGCGCTGCGTCAGCAGGGCTCCACTATGAAACCTCTGGCATCCTATGCACCTGCCATTGATACAGGTCTGATGATGCCCGGTTCTATCATTCAGGATGAAGAATACTCCATCGGCGGCTATTCTCCTAAAAACTGGGACGGCAAATATATTGGCCCTACAACAGTTCGTCAGGGTATCTGGCACTCTATGAACGTTCTGGCAGTAAAAACGTTTGTTGAAGTAGGGGCAGAAACATCCTACAAATATCTGATGGATTTTGGTTTTACAACCATTGATGAAAGAGATAAAGCGGCGACAACAGCACTGGGTGGTCTGACACAGGGCGTTTCCGTTCTGGAACAGACAGCAGCTTATGCTACTATCGCAAACGGCGGCGTATATAACGAACCTATTTATTACACAGTTGTATATGACCATGACGGCAATGTACTGCTGGATAATGAGGATCAGGAATCTCACAGAGTTCTGAAAGAAACAACAGCATATATGCTGACAGATATGATGCGTGATGTTATTAGCAGAGGTACCGGTGGTCAGGCTGGCATCAGCGGTATGAATGTGGCAGGTAAAACAGGTACAACAAATGATACCATTGACCTGACATTCTACGGATATACGCCTTACTATACAGGCGGTATCTGGATGGGTTATGATACGCAGAAGGAAATCAAGAACGCCGGCAATGCCCATCTGCGGATCTGGAGAAGCGTTATGTCTGAGATCCACAGCGAACAGGGCCTTGCGAATAAGAACTTCAGCAGACCTGATGGTTTGACAACAGTAACTTATTGTTCTGCGACAGGTCTGGCACCTACAGAAATCTGTTCTCAGGATTACTACGGCAAAACAACACACAGCGATCTTGCAGCTACAGATTTTACTCTGGAAGGCACATGTGATCTGCATAAACCTTATGTGATTTGTAAAGAATCCGGCAAGATCGCAGCTCCCAATTGTCCTCCTGACTGTCTGATGGAAGTTGTTCTGGCGGTAGATGAAGCGAATAAGATCCTTGGCAAGCCTGAAGAGATCCCCGAAGGAAAAATGGAAATTTTTGTGGACCAGGCATGTGATATTCAGCATGTATTTGCATTCCCTCCCGTGGATGATCCCTCTGTGGTGACCCCTCCTGACGGCGGATACGACGATATGATCCCTGATGATGAGAACTGGGATGATGAAGACTTTGGCATTCAGTGATAAGATAGTTTTTTAAGGAGAAAAGAAAAATGAGTGATGAAAAAATTTTAGCCACAATTGATGGTGCAAATATTACAGATGCAGATGTAGATGCATATATTAGAAATATGCCTCAGGAACAGCAGCAGTATGCGGCATATCCTCAGTTCAGAGAACATGTTCTGAAACAGATCCTGGCGTTCCATCTGTATGCAAAAATGGCTGCAGAGGAAAAAATGGATGAAACAGAAGAATTCAAGGCAATGATGGAAAAGGCAAGAAAAGAGATCCTTGCACAGACAGCCATCAACACTGTTCTGAAAGATATCACAGTGTCTGAAGATGAAATGCAGGTATTCTATAAAGAACATCCTGATCACTTTGCAGAACCTGAATCTGCGCATGCAAAGCATATTCTGGTAGATACAGAAGAAAAAGCGCAGGAAATCATGGATTCTATCGCAAAAGGCGATGTGGCATTTGAAGATGCGGCAAAAGAGTTTTCTTCTTGTCCTTCCAATGCACAGGGCGGTGATCTGGGTGAATTTGGCAGAGGTCAGATGGTTCCTGAATTTGATCAGGTTGCATTCGAAGCTGAGATCGGTAAGGTGGTAGGCCCTGTGAAAACACAGTTTGGCTATCATATTATCAAGGTGGAAGGAAGAAAAGAAGCTTCTGTAATGGCCTTTGATACAGTAAAAGACTATATCCAGGGCACACTGCTGCAGCAGAAACAGAATGAAGCGTATAATGCAAAATACAACGAACTGTATGCAAAATATATGTAATATCCATAAAAAGGGCCTGTTCTGAAAAGAACAGGCTTTTTTATGCAAAAAAATCCCCTCTGTTTTCACAGAGGGGAAAAAGTTAATTTGCTTCATTCAGTTTCTGCAAAGCATTTTTTACATTGGTGAGCTGATTGGAATCGGGATATTCTTTTACGATTTTGTTATACAGCTCTTTGGCTTTTACAGTATCATTGTCTTCTTCCGCGATCTTAGCAAGATAATACAGGGTATCATCCACAAAATTTTCATTGCTGGTATAATTCAAAGCAGTTTCCAGATATGTTTTTGCTTCTGTAAAGTTGTTGCTCAGGAACTGACTCTTGCCTTTAGTATAGTAAGAATCAGCAGCCTTGGGATAAGCAGTTGTCTTCACAGAATTGTATTTTGCCAGATCTTCTTCGCTGAAGCTTACAGTATCAATGGAATCCAGCGTTGTTACACAGGCTTCAAAATTATTATCAGACATTTGTGCGACTGCTGTTGCCAACAGTTCCAGGTTAGCCTGTTTGTTTTCTTCGCTTCTTAGTAATTTATTTTCTGCCTGCAGTTTTTCCAGTTCTGTACGCATTGCCAAAACTTCTTCCGGTGTCATTTCTGTTTCGCCGGCATAGTTTTCGACAGCAATTTCCAGTTCTTTGATCTTGTTGTTTTTATTCTCATTCAGCGCAGGAACGATCAGCACAAGGATCACGATCGCTGCTGCGGCAATGCCAGCAAGGAAAGCCATAAAATCGCGTTTTTCGAGAACACTGTTTGTTTTTTCTCTGCGTTTATAGCGGGGGATCGGTGGGTTACTGTCTGTTTTTTTCACGCTGACGGGAGCAGGTGTTTTTGCTTTATCTGCTTTCTTCAGGGGAGAAGGGGAAGCAGGCGTATTTCCAAGCAGCTTTGCATAATGAAGGGCAAGAGGGTTACGGATATCACGCTTCAGAACGATTTCATTAAAATGCTGTGCACGTTTCGCATTCTTGTCCTCAATGCAGCAAAGCGTCATCAGGTTATAGGCATCCAGAAAATCAGGATTATTATCAATAGATTTTTTCAGCTGGATCACCGCCAGATCATCACTGCCTTGCTTCAGATAATGGATCGCCTGATTATACATACGGATGGCATCGTTACATTTTTCCATTTCACGGGCATTTTTCTGCAGATAGTCGATATATCCAACTGCAGCATTGCCTTCGGCCTGCATGGAAGAACTGATGATCCAGTGCTTCAGGGCATCGCCAATACGACCCATTTCACAATAGATCAGACCCAGCAGATTTCTTGCCGGTATATTATTTTTATCAAAAATAAGGCTTTGTTCCAGATTAGCTGCTGCGCCGGAAAGATCTCTTTCTTCTGCCAGTTTCAAAGCATCGTTGTAGAAACGGATGGATGCGCTGCGGGTTTTACGGAACACATAAACATCGACCCCGCAATCGGGACAATGGCAGCCCTCAAAAAATTCAAATCCACAATTCGGGCACTTCATGTCATTCTCTCCTTTAGATCATTCTTGAGAAGTCTGTTTTTTGTCTTTGGCAATGTGCTGCAAAATATCCAGCAGATCCTGCATCTGGGAAGGCTGCAGTGCATCCTCTATCTGATCGATTTCCATAATAGGCTGATATCTGCTCAATTCGTCCTTAAAGTTAAACACGGGTCATTCCTCCGTTTCAAATTATCTGTGCGTAATATAAGTTCTCATGGCACCGATCATATATAAAGAGCCGCAGCAGAGGATGATACCATCTGCAGGTGTTGCCGAAAGTGCTTTTTCAAAAGCAGCGCCAATCTCTTTTTCCGTATAGACTGTGCCATTGTGGTTGGAAATGGAACGGGCCAGAGTAAATACATCCAGCTTTCGTTCGCTATGGGGTTCTGTCAGAACGACAGTATCTGCATGGGGGAGAATATACTCCGCCATTTTATTATATTCCTTGTCACCTAATACACCCAGGATCAAAGTGACTTTCTTATCATTGAAATATGTTCTGATGGAATCTGCCAGCTGGAATATACCATCTGCATTATGGGCACCATCCAGAAGAACGATAGGATCTTTGCCGCAGATTTCCATTCTGCCGGCCCAACGGGCATTTTTCAGGCCTGTTCTGATCGTTTCTTCCGAGATGGAAAGTCCCTGCTTCTGCAGTACAGTGCAGGCTTCCAGTACGGTGATGCAATTTTTGATCTGATAAGAACCAAGCAACGGTAAATATAGATCATCAAAACGTAAATTTTCCGTTTTTACAGAAAAAACAGTTCCTCCCATATCCTGAGAAGAAATATGTATTTCTGCATTCTTCGGACAAGAAAGAGGGGCATTTAGCTCCTGTGCTTTAGTCCACATAATATTATAT
>JAFRZQ010000287.1 GCA_017442465.1 Anaerotignum sp.
ATCATGCTGACAGGCCTTTGCGGCTGCAGTGCCTCTGCCAAGGCTCTCATCAGTGTCAGAGAAAAACGGGCCGCCGAGGCCCTTCTGAAGGGCGAAGCCTTCTGGGCCCAGCAAACGGAGCACCAGATCGGCGAAGCGGTAACCGTTACCGACTATATCTATCCCTTGTCCTATGCTCTGCAGTATCCCAAAACGGGATACCCCGCTGTGGACGCCCGCATCGAAACCATTGTAGCAGAGATCAGAAATGCCTTTGAGCAGGAATATAGCCCTGCCGCTGCCCCTGAAGGAGAAAAAAGCCGGGACAAGTCCACCGCTGCTACCCTTTATCTGGGATACGAAACCTATCTGACAGATGAGACCCATATGAGCCTGCTCTTCTTTGAGACGCACGAAACCGCCGACGGCATGTCTCCCCATACCCGCATCCAGGCATTCCATTTTGACCTGGCTGCAGATCAGGAAGTGGACGCAGCATCTATGATCTGGGATGGATTTAAGGAAAATGCTTCTAATTATACCCAGGCATATTTCACCGCCACAGAGCCTTACAGCCAGCGTATCTTCGGCAATTACAGAACGCTGCTGTCTCCTGAAAACGGACGCTTTGACCGCTTTGCTTTCACAGAGGACGGCGTATTGTTCCATTTCGACCGTTATGATATCTTCCCCGGCAGCATGGGCATTGTTTCTCTTCTGGTGCCCTATGAAGAGATGCGTACCAAACCGGTCGTTCCGGAAAAGGAAGAACCCGCCGCACCCATTACAGGCAGAAAAATGGTGGCCCTCACCTTTGATGACGGCCCCAACCCCATACATACCAATGCCATTCTGGATGTTCTGGAAAAATACGACGCCAGAGCAACCTTCTTTGACCTGGGGTCTCTGATGGAAAAATATCCCGATGTGGTAAAGCGGGAAGCTGCCCTTGGCTGTGAAGTTGCCAGCCATTCCTGGGATCACAAAAACTTTAATAAGATTTCCGATAGCGAGATCCTGGCAGACATCGAAAAAACAGAAGCTGTATTCCAGAATATTCTGGGACAGTCCCCCTCCGGATTCCGCCCGCCCTACGGCAACTGTGACGATCATGTAAAAACACTGATCCCTATGCCCATCTATCTCTGGTCTGTGGATACTCTGGACTGGAAAAGCAGAAACGCGGATGCCATCATGAACGAAGTCACAAAGATCGGTGATCTGGACGGCAAGGTGATCCTTCTGCACGGCATCTATTCCTCCACCGCAGAAGCAACAGCAAGGCTCGTGCCATATCTGCAGGAGGCAGGCTACGAACTGGTGACCATCTCTGAACTGGTGGAAGCCAAGCATGGAGAAACACCGGAAAACAGCAAAATATACGGGTATCATTATTTCCAGTAATCAAAAAAGAGATAAAACCAATATTGGTTTTATCTCTTTTATATTTTGTCATCTTTCAATTTCGTTTTCCGGTTCGTTGCTCAGTTTATGCCATTCCTGATGGTGTTTTTTCATGCATTCGAAACTTTCCTCACTGAGGATATGCTCCATACGGCAGGCATCCTCCATAGCCGTTTCTCTGCTTACACCAATATGCATCAGCCAATGGGAGATCACACAATGTTTTTCATAGGTATGCTCTGCAACCTCTCTGCCTTTCTCCGTCAGCACAATGCGGCCTCTATCTTCGATCTGGACATATCCTTCGGCTTTCAGTTTCTTAATGGCATTGGAAATAGAGGGCTTGGAAAAGCCCATTTCTGTCGCCACATCAACGGAACGTACAAAACCCGTTTTCTGATCCAGCACGTAAATCGTTTCCAGATAATTTTCCATGGATTCCTGTGTTTTCATCGGTCCACCTACCCTTTCCTAGTTCTTTTTTATGGTATCAAAAATCTATTGTTTTGACAATGTTTTTCTGTATTTCAAAACAGTTTATAGCGGATTCTTCTGTCTTTTCCGCGGGTATACCCGAAATTTTTTATTGATATTTGATGCAATTTATTGTATGATGTACTTAAGAATAAACAATAACTAAGAGGCATCAAACACACGTTGTTGTTTTGATGCCTTCTTAGGTTATTCCTACTAAAATTGCTTGCTTCTGTGATTTGCAGTTTTTCTCCTAATTGCAAATCATTTTGAATCAAACTTTTCATCTCTTCTTGTCGTTGCTTCCCAAGCGCAGAAAACGCC
>JAFRZQ010000288.1 GCA_017442465.1 Anaerotignum sp.
CAAAGCAGAAGCACCATTGTTCACCAGGTTATTGCCAACCAGAATAGAACTCAGAAGACGATTGGGATCATCCACCAGTTTTGCAATGACATCTGCATTCTTTACATTTTCCTCTACCATATTGCGCAGACGAATCTTGCTCAAAGATGTCAGCGCTGTTTCCGATGCGGAGGAAAACGCAGAACCGCATACCAATAAAAGCAGTAAAATAATCAAGACAGGACTACCGTCCACGGTCATCACACTCCAACTCTTTTCTAAAAATGCATTTTACCTTAATGAATGATTCATTATATCAGGAAGTTTCGTTTTCTGTCAAATTATGCCTTATTTCGTTCGATCTCTTCTGCCAGCTCACTCAGTTCCATCCAGCGTTCCATGCGTTCTTCCAGCTTTGCTTCCAGTTTTTCCTTTTCTTCGGAAAGTTCCTGCAGTCGGGTGAAATCGGTGGCACAGGCCGCCATATCTGCATCTGCTTTGGCGATCTTTTCTTCCAGCAAAGCAATTTCATCGCCGATGGTATCATATTCCCGTTGGTCTTTATAGCTCATCTTTTTGATGGGAGCATTGGATTTCTCTTTGGGAGCTTCCTCTTTTTTCATCTTCACAGTCTTTTCCTCAAAAGCAGGCATTTCTCTCTCCCTTGCTGCCTTGCAGTCGGAATAGCCGCCTTCATACTGCTTGATGACACCATTGCCAAGGAAGGCAAAGATGCGTCCCATAGTTTTATCCAGAAAATATCTATCGTGAGAAACCGCCACTACTGCCCCATTGAAGTGTTCCAGATAATCTTCCAAAATCATCAGGGTCTCGATGTCGAGGTCATTGGTAGGCTCGTCCAAAAAGAGGATATTGGGTGCACCCATCAGCACACGGCACAGATACAGTCTTCTTCTTTCCCCGCCGGAAAGGATGGAAATAGGGCCTCTCTGCATGGAAGGAGGGAAGAGGAATCTATCCAGCATCTGGGATGCTGTGATATGACCGTCTGCAGTACGGATGATTTCCGCTTCGTCACGGATATAGTCAATAACTCTCTGGTTTTCATCCATATCCACATTTTCCTGCGCAAATACGCCGATTTTTACAGTTTCCCCATGGACAACAGAGCCGCTGTCAGGCTGCAGTTTCCAAGTCATGATATTCATTAATGTAGATTTGCCGCAGCCATTGTCCCCAATGATTCCCACACGGTCATCTCTGAGGATGATATAACTGAAATCTCTGATATATGTTTTGCCGTCATAGGCCTTGCTTACATTTTCCAGTTCGATGGTCTTTTTCCCCAGTCTGCTGCCTACAGAAGATAGTTCCACGCTCTGCTTTTCTTCCGGCGCACGGATAGAGGAAATTTCCTCGAAGCGTTCCAGTCTGGCTTTCTGTTTTGTGGTTCTTGCCTTCGCCCCACGGCGCACCCATTCCAGTTCCGTACGCAGGAAATTCTGACGTTTGCGTTCCCCTGCGGCGATCAGTTCCTCTCGTTCCGCTTTCATTTCAAGAAACTGGGAATAGTTTGCCTGATAGGAATAGATCTTTGCCTTTTCCAGTTCCAGTGTGCGGTTGGCAACACGATCCAAGAAATATCTGTCGTGAGTAACCATCAGCAGTGCTTTGGAGTATTTCTCCAGATGTTTTTCCAGCCAGTCTACGGTGTCATTATCGATATGGTTAGTAGGTTCGTCCAGAATCAGCAGATCAACGGGTGCGATCAGTGCCGCCGCCAATGCCACTCTCTTTTTCTGTCCGCCGGATAATGTTTCCACCTTCTGCTCGAAATCAGAAATGCCCAGTTTTGTCAGGATGGTCTTTGCTTCGCTTTCCAGAGACCATGCCTCCGCCTTATCCATTTTTTCAGCCAGGTCTGCCGCCTTTTTTACTAATTTTTCGTC